>JABWAN010000798.1 GCA_013361015.1 Candidatus Zhuqueibacterota bacterium
AGGAATAACAGACAGGTTGCAAAACTCTTCTGGAAGAACAAAGAATAACATGTCAAAGAACTATTCGCAAGATAACATATAGGACGAGCCGGAACCAAACAGGACACAAAACTGAAAGAGCACAAAAAATTATTTTGTGTGCTTTCAGTTTTGTGTCCGAAAAATCTTTGCTTTTAGAGCATTGCTTTCACTGTTTAGATATTAATGAGTAGGAGTGCGTCAAAGGAATACGAAAAAAAATGTGAAAAGAAAATGTGAAATTCACATTTTCTTGCCGTCCCGTATGTGAAGGCCCGGTTGGCCATTGGCGGGCCTTGTACACCAAGTGCGCGCATTCGTAAATTGACTTCGCAAGCAGTGTGCTTCTCGATTCGCTGCATGCTGAAGATTTTTACAAGGGCAAGAAATAAACCCGCTGCGCTAACCTCAATTCCGAAGGAGAGCATGCATGCGCATCCAAAAACCGTTTCGCACGATGGCGCGAGCGCTTTTTCAAAAGGCCCCTTTGCAAGCGCAATTGATCATTACCCGGCGCTGCAACTTGAGTTGCGGTTACTGCACCGAGTAGGATCACGTTTCCGAGCCGATTGCCTTTGAAATTTTGCAGGCGCGTTTGGACGCGTTGCATCGCTTGAAAGCGCTGAACATTACACTGTTGGGCGGCGAACCTTTGCTTCATCCTCGGCTTCCCGACCTCGTGGGTTATGCCAATCATGAAGCGCAGGTCTCGGTGACGACCAATGGATTTCTGCTTTCAGATGATCTTGTCGAGCGCTTGAACGAGGCGGGTTTGAGCAATATGCAGGTGAGCATTGATGGACTCAAGCCGGACCGCTCCGGGTATATTCAAAAATCCATGAAGCCGCTTCTTCCCAAGCTCGAGCGTTTGCGCCGGCTGGCCCGCTTCGACGTTCATGTCAATCTCGTGTTGTGCGATAGCTCGAAAGCCGATTTCAAAGCTACGCTCGCCGAACTGCGCCGTCTTGATTCTTTCGTGACCGTCAATCCCATACACAATGACACGGGCAAGATTGCGATTACCGGCATGGCAAGAGCCGTGTTTCAATTAATGCAGCGTGGCGGAGTTTCGCGATGAGAAGCGCGGCAATTCGATGCCCTTGCATGAAGCCGCGATTGTGCTCGACGCCGGAGGCGCGCCGCCTGTATACAGCATGCACGCAGTTGCGAAGCGCCTTCACATGAAGACGAAAACAACCCGTCCTCCCAAGCCTTAAACTCAAATCTTGTGCGAGAGCGGGTGGGAAGAAATAGCGGCCCGAAGCTTGCCTGCCTGCCGAGCAAATTCTGCTTGTATTGTTTGTGAAAGAGGCATGACCATGAAAAAATCTCGTACGGCTCTCGTTTTGTTTGCATTGCTGTTCTTTGCGAATAGCAATCTGTTCGCCCAACCTTCCTTGACCGCCCGTCCGCTGCCGCATTGCCGCTCATTTTTTATCACGGAATTTGGCTACGGCTATAAGGCCACTTCGCCGCTGAAGCAACGAACCTTCAATACCATCGGTGATTCAATCTGGTATTATGAATATAGAATGACAGGGCGGCATTTACTCAGTTCCGAGCTGGGTTTGATGTATAATCTCAATGCGGACTATGGCCTCGGCTTCACGCATTTTTTCGGGTGGGATGTGGGCCATCACCTGCATGGCGGCGTGAAGCTGCGCGTGCGCAAATGGTTGAGCGAGAAAGCTAGTATTGATGTTTCCGGCGGCGTGCTGCTGTGGGGTGCGGAAAGTGAGTTTGAATATCCCAGCTTCATCGGCGGCGCGAGCCTGAACTTTAGCGATTGGGAGAGTTTGAATTTGACCGTCACCACGCTCCAAACGAAATCTTTCGATTACACCTATTTCTCCAACTATGAAGGCGTGCGCTACGGCAGCTTTACGCTGCCCCAGCGTGATATTGGCGTTTATCTCGGCTACAAGCTCAGTTCAAAGCCGGGGCTTGCGTTCAACGCCGCGGCCCTCACCGCGTTTGCAGCCGTGGTCGTGGCTTTCCTCGCGGCCGGCCCGTACGACTGAGCACAATCCCCTGCGTTGGATGCGCAGTTTATTTTGCTCCCGCGTGTGCTTGGAATATCAGTAGCGAAGTGCGTGCAAGACAATGGTCAGATTTTTAGCCAACCTCGTCGGTATCGATCTGCCCGGTTAAGCGGCGGCTAAGGTGGGACCATGACATGCCGGTCGCCAGAACCAAAGCGAGAACGAGTAGGACGATATGCGAGATGGCGCGTGCGCCGCGCGGGGAGAAAACGTCCCAGTAAATCAACAGCCACACGAGGCCGCCAAAGAGCGCCAGCGCGAGCACGACACCTTTTAAACCCAGCGAACGTTGCGTGGCTTGTAGAAAAATGATCCAACCGACAAGCAGTGCCACGCCCGCCAAAAATTTGAGGGGGTGAATGGCGCTGAACGAGAACTTAGTTGCTTGTTTGAGTGGGACGATGGTCCAGTGATAATAAGAGAGGCCTTCCGGATTGTATGTGGCATAAACCAAAATCAGCGCAAAGAGCACACGTAGAAAGATCCCCAGTCCACCGATACCTTCTTTGGGCATACTACTCCTCAGCAGTTTTTGAAATCTCGAATGATGATCTCGCAGCGGATAAACGAAGATGCCACGCACTTTGGCAGTGCGTGGCATCGCGAAAAATTCTGCAGCCGGTTTAGTTGAGGCGGAAGAATTCGATGCGGCGATTCTGCTGCCGTCCTGCTTCGGTATCGTTCGAAGCGATGGGTTTATCCGGGCCAATCCCTCTCGCGGTTATGCGTGAGGCGGCAATGCCTTTGTTCACCAACCAGGCCTTCACCGCTTCGGCGCGCGCCAACGAGAGTTTCGTGTTCAGCGCCTTGCTGCCGCGATTGTCCGTATGGCCGTGAATCTCAACCGCCATTTGCGGATAGGCTTCGAGCGTGTTGAATGCTTTCATCAAAATCGACTCGGATTCCGGTGAGAGATCCGACTTGCCGGTCTTGAACACCACGCCTTCGAGCACGATCGGCGCGCCGGCTTCGACCTTCAACACTTCTTTTTTAGGCACGTCGTCTTCCGCTAACACGGGATTCGTGCCGTTCCTGACTTCCGTTGCGTCATCGACCGAGCCATCATCCGTGTCGGCTTTGAGCGGATTGGTTTTGTGCTTCACGATTTCGTCGCCGTCCTTCAACGTATCGTTGTCTGAATCTGCTTTCAACGCGTCCGTCTTGTAGGATTTGACTTCGTCGCCGTCTTTCAAACCGTCGCCATCCGTATCCGCCATCGTCGCGTTCGTCTTCGTCGAGTTCACTTCGTCGCCATCGCTCAAGCCGTCGCCGTCGGTATCGGCTTTGAGCGCATCAGTCTTGTGCGTATTCAACTCGGCGCCATCCGCAAGTCCGTCGCTATCGCTGTCGGATTTGTTCGGATTGGTTTTGTGCGTCATAATCTCGTCACGGTCATTCA
>JABWAN010000799.1 GCA_013361015.1 Candidatus Zhuqueibacterota bacterium
GAGGAGCGCATCCCGCTTGGTTTGCGCCTGGGGATCGTTGGATTGCGTCGTGGTAAGCAATGCCTGCAAGCCCATGCCCGCCAGTATCGCTGTCAAACATTGCACGAGCACGAGGATCATTACCGGCACGCGAAACTTGTTGAAGTAGGGAAAATAGTTGTAAAAGAGTTTATAAAACCACGCGAAGTGATGTCCGAAGGAAAGCAGCAGCGCAAACAAAATCGCGAGCCCGAAAAAGCCCGAAAGCGGCACGCGCTTGATCATTGCCACGAGGGCCAAGGCGAGCACGAGTATGCCCATGTAATTGGGATAATCCGTAAACGGCATGTTGCCCCAATAGGTCACGCCGCCGAACCCATAGAAGGAAGGCACGACGAACGTCATCATCTCTCCCGGCGCAAACGACCATTGCGTGGCGTAATCAAAACCGACGCCGGTGTCTTGCGGGCCTTGCCGTTCGGCGAGCACCGACGCCGAGCCGCGAATCGAAAACGGCGTGTATTCGCGCAGCGGCAGAAAGAGCACGGCCGCGAGTGCAAAGCCGAGAAGTAGTGTGCCAAGAAAACCGCCCAATACCGGCGCGATGTGCGTGTACTCTTTACGGCGTACCGCCGTAAAAATTTGATAGAGCAGAAAAAAACCGAGCAACAGCAAACCGTAAAACGCGACCTGCACGTGGCCGCGTTGCAGCATGAGGCCGGTGAATAATCCACTCAGACCGAGATTGAGCCATGAAAACTTTTCGAACAATCTATCCACCGCCCACAGCGCCAGCGGAATGTAAGCCGCGGTCATGATCTGCGAACCGTGACCGAAAATCGTCATCGTAATCAAATAGGGCATGAGCATGAACGCGATCCCGCCAAATAGCGCGGGCACGAAGCCGGCGCCTCTTCGTTTTAAAAAAAGAAACACGCCCAAGCCCGCGAGCACATAGTGCAGCGCAAAAACCAGCATGCGGCGCACCGGTATGACATGGCCGATATACTCCAGTACCGTGTCCGGGAAATAAGCAAAGGGATGAAACACGAGGCTCGAAAGGCTGGGCATGCCGCCAAAAATATACGGCAGCCATTGCGGCAGCGTGCCTTCCTCCCAAAACGCTTTTTTCAACGGCGTCGCGAGCGCGGCGGGCGCTTGCGCATCCGGCGAAACATAAGTTTTGCCGGCAAAGATGGTCTCGAAGAAGAATACCAGCATCACGACTAAAAAAATCCCCGTTGCCGAGGCAAGGGGATGTTGCGTGAACCAATTTGCCGGCTTGGCTGTTGCACTCGAAGAATGCGCCGTGGTAGTCTTGCGAGCAGGGCGAGGTTTGGGGGACATGATAAGCGGGATTCCTTATTCAACGAATTTTTGTTTGATCGAATCTCCCCGAGAAAGTGTCATTCAGGAGGAATCATTTTCAGTACATGAGACAATGCTTAAAACAAAATGCTGCTAAACAGATCGCAGAATAGCGTTTTTACTTTTGCTCCGTGGTCTTCATCTATCCGCCGGAACCTTCTTTTCGGTCCGCATCAACTCCACCAGCGCAACGTACTTCTTCTCCGTCTCTCTCGCGCGTACCAATTTACGAATCGTGATCACGCGTCGCAACGGCAGCAGCGAGCCATAAATCGCCAAGAAGAGGTAGGCCAGATTGAATTGGCGTTCTGCAAATGTAAACGGGGCGAGCCAAACATCGAGCAACACGATCACGCAAATGATATTCATCGTGGCGGGATAGGCGAACAGGCCGAATAACATGCGAATCGGCGACTCCTCATTCTTGCGCTTGTAAAGATTTTCCACGCCGGTGTATTTGAATGAGGCATAGTAATCGTATGCTTGATTGAGCTTGGATTCGATAAGCTGCCCGGCTTCTTGATAAAGCGTTGCGATGTCTAAACGCAGCGAAAAGAAGCCGGCGAGAAAGCCAAAGATGACGCTCTCGAAATTTCCCGTGCGAAAATATGTTCCGACGCCCAACCCGAAAAACATGCTCGGCACCACGATCTCATGTCCGACCGAATCCAAAAATTTTCCGGTCACGCTCGCCTGCTTGCGAAAGCGCGCGACTTCACCATCGACGTTATCGAACACGAAACCGAGTTGCAATAGCGCCAGGCCCGCCAGCGCGCCCGCGGTCGTGGGAATTGCCATACACACCGCGCCCGCAACGCCCGAGATGATTTGCAGCACTGTGACTTGATTCGCCGTCAAATTACCGCGAATCGCGAGGTACGTGAGATAAAGCGAAAACGGCCGAATGAAGTAATAGCCATACGCGCCCTGCCGCTCTTCGGGATTGACGCGGTGCTTGAAGTTTCGCAGTTCTTTGAGTGTGACAGTTGCCAATTAGGATTCCGTTTGTGCCGTTGCCGAAGCTCGTAAATCGAGGATTGTGGATTGAAGATAGTAAATCGTTCATTGCGTTTTTACGATCCTCAATCCACTATCCACGAGCTCCCAGTTTCTCTTCGCTTGCCTAAAAAGTATTTTTTGCTCTATTGCTTTTGCGCAGAATTTTGCAGGCACGAATCTTAGAACAAAGGAGCCACTCATGCCGACTGAAACTCTGATTTCACCTTCTCCACTCGCGCTTGAGCCGCCACCTCCAGCGTCACAGGAGGATCTTCTCGCGCTTCAACGCATTAAGAACGAAATCGCCAAGAGACTCTTGCAAAGCTGGCTTGCGGAAGATCCGGCTTATGACACGAAGGCCTGGGCGATAGTGAAGCCACTCATCGAAGAAAATCGGCTTTCCGCAAGGAGACGATTCGATGAATAACGCCGTGATGTTGGATAGCGGGCCGTTGGGAAAAATCGCTCACCCGCACCCTAATCCCGCGATTACAGCTTGGCTCGCGCAACTTCTCGACGCCAACGTCGCTATCATAATTCCAGAGATAACTGATTATGAGGTGCGCCGCAATCTCTTGCTTTCAAACCTGACTAAATCGGTGGCACGGCTTGATCAGCTCAAACAGATCTTGATTTATACACCGATCACAACGACGATCATGCTCCGAGCGGCAGAATTATGGGCAGAGGCAAGAAAGCGCGGCAAACCGACTGCCGACATAAAAGAACTCGACGGCGACGTTATCTTGGCCGCGCAAGCCTTGCAAGTTGATGCCATCGTTGCCACAGAAAACGTCGGCCATCTTTCGCTCTTTGTTGAGGCCAAACACTGGCGCGATATTACCGTCGATGCAAACAATTGACGCTTATCACAACCCACCGCACGATCCACCCTCATCTATCCGCGCTTCTCAATCCTCAAACCTTCAACCTCTCCATCGCAAACGCCAGCGCCTCCGGCGTATCTATATCAATCCAAAACGCTGCGCCGATTTCTACGCTCCTCATCTTCCCCGCTGCGATCAATTGGCTGCAACCATCGGAGAGCGAGCAATCGCCGTCGGTCATCGCAGTAGCGAGCGCATCGAACAATCCGGTGGTGCATTTGAACAA
>JABWAN010000800.1 GCA_013361015.1 Candidatus Zhuqueibacterota bacterium
GTCGGCTCGTCTGCAAAAATGATTTGCGGATTGGTCACCAGTGCGCGTGCGATAGCCACGCGTTGGTTCTCGCCACCGGAAAGCTCGTTGGGACGGTGATTGGCGCGCGGTGATAAGCCCACAGCCGCCAGAACCTCCTTGCTCATCTCCCGGCGTTTCGAGCGCTCGATCCCCATGTATATGAGCGGCACTTCGATGTTCTCCAAAACCGTGAGCTGCATGATCAAATTGAAAGCTTGAAACACGAAGCCGACCTTGCGATTGCGCAAGTGCGAAAGCGCAACATCGTCAAGCTTCTCGACGGGCGTGCCGTCCAAAGTATAAGTGCCGGTGCTGGGGCGATCCAAACAACCGAGCAAGTGCATAAGTGTGGATTTACCGGAACCGGAAGGTCCCATGATCGCGACGAACTCACCACTGTCTACACCAAAGGAGACGTCGCGCAGCGCATGCACTTGCGTCTCGCCCATCGTGTAGGTGCGGCTGAGATTGTTGACTTCGACCAGCATGAGGCTCTCTTTAGATAAGCAAAACTTTGAGTGGAATGCACACTTCTTGTTAAAGACCGCTCACGGCAATAAGCCTGCTGCAAACAACTCAAATCGTCGTTGGCCTTCCCAGCAGAACTTCTTCGTCCACCCGCAGGCCGTCTTTCACAATCGCCACGCGATCATTGGATTCTTCAATCTGAATGCTGCGGGTTTCAATCCGGCCGCCCTTGCGCACGTAAGCAATGGTTTCGTCCAGCTCATTCACAAATACGGCTTCGAGCGGAATATAGAGCGCCTGCTCGCGTTGATTGACGATCAAGTCGAGCGTAGCAGTCAGGCCCGGTTTAAGGCGCTTATCTTGACCAAGCACTTTGATGGTGACATCAAATACTTTTGCGCCCGTGGCTTTGCCGGTGATGCGGCTGATTTTGCGTTTCGCCAAGTCTGCAATATACACCACTTCGCCTTGGAACACGGCGTCTTGATATGCATCAAGACGGATTTCCACCGGCAAGCCGATGCGCAGCTTGGCGAGGTCGACTTCGCTCACTTCAGTGTCCACCATCATGGACGAGACGTCCGGCAAATACATCAAGTCCATGCCTTCAAAAGGAATCATGCCGACCGTAATTTTTTTCTGATTTTCGACGTCACCCGTCATGGCATAAACCACCAGCCCGGCACGCGGGGCGAGCACGACGCCTTGGCGCAATTTTCTTTCCTGCTGATCGAGCGAACGATTGGCGCGCTCAACCTGTGCCTTGGCCGCGTCGACGTTGGCCTGCAGCGAGCGCGACTTGGATCGCGCTTCCAAGTATTGCAGCCGCGCTTGCTCCACTTCATTCTCCTGAATGAACCCCTTCTTGGCAAGCTCCGGCAACATTTCAAAATTTTTCCGGGAGGCTTCTTCGCGCGCTCTTTGTGCTTCCAAATCGCTTTGGGCCTTGACCAAATCGGCTTGCGCCATCAACACCATGGATTCGGACTCGCCTTTGGAGATCAAGTATTTTTCCGACTCATAAATAATGAGCGTATCATTTTCTTCCACCCACTTCCCTTCCGGCACCAGCCACAAAATCTGTTTATCGGTTGCTGCGCTGATCGTGACTTGATCTTGCGCGCGCAACTCGCCCGACTCCGTGATCTTGACCGTCACCGGCCCTTCTTTAACTTTAACGACGGGAATGTTCGTGCTTTCATCATCTGAAACCAGCAAAGTACTGCCCACCGAAAAAACCAACAACACGGCTCCCGCTATGAGCATGAGTATGTTGCGGCTTTTCTTGTTGCGCAAAGATTTTGCAAACCAGCCTTGAATGCTATCAGAGTTTTGCATGGCCTTCACCTCTTGCAGAAGATTGGTGCGAAGCTTTATCCGATCGTGTTGCCGCGTGGACAAATCGCTCTCGCCATTTGCTGAGTTCCATGACAGGTTGATTATGCGCAGCACCTACCCAAATACTTTTGGCGGTCATTCTGCGTCCCGCGTTTTCACGGAGTTTGCCGAGCACGGAACGAAGAATGCCACGATTAGATTGGGCAATGCGCGCTAGGGCGTCACCGGTTGTCCGGTCAAACTTTCCAACAACGCGAGTTGCGTGTTGTATTCGACTAGTTTGCGCAAGTATTGCGTTTGAGATTTGAGCAAAAATTCTTGCGCATCGGTGATATCGATGTTCGAGGCGCGCCCCAAGTTGAACATCGCCGTGGCAAAATCGAATTTTGATTGGGCCAGCTCAATGCCGCGTTTGATTGCGCTGATTTCTTCCGAGGCCGTGTAGACGCTGCGCACAATGTCTCGAATGTTGACGACGAGCCGGCGCTGCAATTCCAACAAGCGATCTTCCTGCTGGCGTACGGCGATCTCCGCGTTTTCAGCGCTCGCCGCGGCCTCGCGATTCAAGAAGGCATAGTTCAAACTCACACTCGCCTGCCACCCGGCTGTGCGCAAATCATCTTCCCGTTTGAAGGGATCCAACTCCAGGTCGGAAGAATAGGAAACCGCCACGTCGAGCTGCGGCAGCAAGGTGTTTTTCGTGAGGCTGCGCTCCAAGCGGCTCCGCTTGATTCCAGTTTGGGCATTCTGGATTGAAGGGCTGATTTCCAGAGCCATGCCGATCAAAGCGTTTTCGTCAAGCGTCACCGGGGCATACTCCAAGCCGCCTTCATCCAGTACAATCGGAAGCTCAATAGGGATGCCTAGAATTTCCTTGAGAGCATCAAGCGAAAGCTCAAATTCATTCTGACTTTTGATCAAAGCCGCGCGGTCATCGGCAAACCGAATTTCGGCGCTCAACACATCGCGCCGGCTCGCCAGCTTGGCGAGAATCAACGCTTGCGAAGATTGAACCAAAATCGAGTCACTATTCACTGCGGCTTGGTTTACTTTTACCAATTCACGCTTCGAAATGGCGTCATAATAAGCACGCCGCACTGCAAGCACGGTTTGCAATTTTTCGATGTACAAATTGCGCTCTTGCACTTCGCGGTCGTATCCCGTGCTGATGACATCACTGCGTGCCACGGTCGTCCCCGCGCCACGCAAGAGGGGTTGCGTAAATTTGACGGAGTAACCGCGATTACCGCTATTAACCAAGTCGTCACCGACGGGCGAGCTCGCGGCGCGAAAAAAATCACTCGTAACCTGGAACGACGCCCCAATTGGCGTGTAAAGATTCATCCTCCCGCTGAGCGCAGATTGATTATCGAATCGTCTGTCGACCCAGATCAATTGCGTTTCTAGCGTGTCGGTGAAATCCTTTGCCTGCAACGACGAGTTCTCCCGGCTTCCCGTCAATGAAAATACCGGCAGAAACTTGCCGTAGCTGCCGCTATGTGAAGCCTCCGCGCGCTGGACATCCCCTTCCGATTGCCGCAGTGAAAGATTTTTTCGCAGCGCGATGCCGATACAATCTTCCAGCCTCAGCGGCCGTTGCAGCGCTTCTGCGATTTCAGTTTCGCCAT
>JABWAN010000801.1 GCA_013361015.1 Candidatus Zhuqueibacterota bacterium
GAACTTGATCTTGGTGGCAATGAAGGAATTGTCCTTCTGCGGCGCCCCTTTGATCTCCGCCCACTGGCCGACTTTGGCGGTGGCGAAAATATCCACTTGTTGCCGCGCTTTTGCCGCCTGCGCGGGATTCTGTTGGGCGTAGCTTGGGATCGCTGCCAGCATGAACGCACAAACTGCCAGGCGCAGGGATACTCTTCCGAGTGTTTGCATAACTTTCTCCTAGGTTGGGTTCGAGGGAAAACCATTCACCACTAAACATCTTCGTTTGCGAAGTGACACGAAGATTATACCTGCAAACGGATTCGGCGTTGTCTCCCGGCTGTCCCATGTGCGTAAAATTCGTGTAAAACTTCCCCGCCCGGCGCGAAACGCATCTTGCATTTCCCGATAGTTTTGTTATTTTGATGCGCCCAATGCAAAGGGCAACGATTGCAAACCAAATGCGGAACCATTGGAAGTGTGTTGCGCGCCCGCGCGAATCTGTTCGGTGAATTCCCGCCTGCACCTTCCCTCAACTTGTCGGTTTATATGAACAAAAAATTTGGCGCCTCACGATTGGTAATCGGTCTCGCGCTCAGCCTGTGCGGGAACCTCGGTTTCAGCCATGCGCAAACGCCGGCAGCCGCCGGAAACGATTCTCTTTTGCAGAACGCGATCCGCGCGGCCGTCAATCAACACTATGAGCAAGCATTGCAATTGATCGATCGCGTCATTGCGCAAACGCCGCAAGAGCCGCTCGGCCATCTCTTCCGCGCGGCAACCCTGCAGTCGCGCATGATGGATTACGAAGACTACGGCGAAGAAAAAGAGTTTTTCAAAAGCCTCAAAACCTGCCGCCAGCTTGCCGAAAAAAAACTGCAGCGCCAGCCCAACGATGCCTTTGGGCACTTCGTGCTCGGCAGCGCCTATGGCTATGAAGCATTCTACGTCGGCAAGAAAAGACGCTATCTCGAAGCGGCGCACATGGGTTGGAACTCCATTCGCCATCTCGAAACCGCGATACGGCTCGACTCCACCATGTACGATGCCTATCTCGGCATCGGCACCTACAAATACTATCGCAGCAAACTGAAGCTGCTCTTCTTCACCGATGAGCGCGAAGAAGGGATGGCGATGGTGCGGAAAGCCTGCACGCACGGCAAGTATTCGCGTTTCGCGGCGCTCAATGGCTTAACGTGGATTTTGTTGGATGAGAACAACGCGCGCGAGGCGTTTGCGCGCGCCGATTCGGTATTGCAGCTCTACCCACGCAGCCGTTTCTTCATGTGGGGCGTTGCGGAATCGGCCGCGCGCTTGGGAGATTATGATTATGCCCGCACCGTCTATCAGCGGCTCATGACGACCTTGCGCGAAGAGCAGAGGCTTTCGCCCTATCTTGAAGCCGTGTGCCGCACGAAGCTCACGCGCTTGGAATTCAGAGCCGGGAACCTGGAGGCCGGTTGCCATGAATTGGAGCGCGCCGCACAAGTGGACTTGGCCCGCGACAAACGCCGCAAAGAAGTGGAAAAGCAAATTGAACATTTGCAAGCTTCGTGTCCCAAGCCGGCCGCGGGGTATTCGAATGGCAAAGGCGCGCACTGACGTGCAAGGATTCGCAAAGAATCGTAATGCCGCAATGCCGTGTGATCGCCGCCCGGCATTCGGGGCAATACCGCAGCACTCACAGCCGCGTTTCTTTTGCTTTGTCGCTGCGCGTTCTTGACGGTCATCTCCGCTTGTTTACCGAGGTGGCTGTTCGACCTAGCTGACTTAAAGCGCTGCGCAGACTTCAAAAAGCAAAAGCCTGCACGATGACAAGTTACGATCGCGCGCTTTTGCTTTCGACTCCAAGCCACCTCGCGCGAAGAAACCATCTAGGTAAACAAGCGAAGAATGCACCTCGGTGAAGCAGCGACAGAACATAAAACGCAAGCCCTGAGGTTATGCGAAGAACTTTCGAACCATTCAGAAATGGCCGTGCTACATTCTCCATCTATGAACACTTCTACTTCGGCACATTAGAATTTCTGCCCACGAACTACACGATACACGCCAAAAGCCTTTTCGAGTTTTGCGCGTGTTTCGTGGGCAAAAGTGGAATCTGTCGAAGCAGAGCAACAGCATTGCGAAAAATCTGTTGACTTTTTTGATGCTCCTACCCAGATTGTTTGCGGCACTTTTTCCCCACGCATACATCGACTAAACCATTCCTGATTTTTCGTCCAACTCACTCTGCAAGGAGGCCATATGAAGCGAACCCTGCTTCTTATCGTGGCGCTGCTCGTGCCCGGAATTTTAGCCGCGGGCACTGTGGGCAAAATCTCGGGCAGAATTATTGACCGGGAAACGCAAGAGCCGTTGGTCGGCGCGACCGTCATGCTTGAAGGCACGAGCATGGGCGCGGCCACGGACCGCAACGGGAATTTTTACATTCTCAACGTGCCTGCCGGCTCCTACAACATGCTCGCGCGTATGATGGGCTATGGCGAGCAAAAAGTTCAAAACGTGCGCGTGAACGCCGACTTGACAACCGAGATTGATTTCAAGTTGAGCACCACGGATTTGTTGGGAGAGGAAGTCGTCGTGGTTGCGGTGCGGCCGCTCCTGCAAAAGGATGTGACCGCCACGCAAAACATCGTGCGCGGCGAAGAAATTCAAGCCAGCGCAGTGAATTCTTTCACGGGCGCGATGGTGCAAACCGCGGGGTTCGTGGTGCAAGGCGTGGGCGAAGGCGGTGCAGTGAATGACGATGAAGGCGGCGGCATTCACGTGCGCGGCGGCCGCGGCGGCCAGCTCGGTTACATGATCGACGGTTTTTATGTCGAAGATGCGCTCTATGGCGGCCTCGGTTCGGATGTCACGCGTAACGGCATCGAAGAGTTGTCCGTGCTCACGGGCACGTTCAACGCGGAATATGGCGAAGCGCTTTCGGGCGTCATCAATCTTGTGACAAAAGAGGGCGCGCAGAATTACGAGGGCAGTATTCGCTATGCCACGGACGAATTGCGCATTGGCGCATTGGGCGACGTGCGCGAAAACAATTGGCACACGCGGCGCTACGAATACTCGCTCGGCGGCCCGGTCCCGGGGCTGGGAAACAATTTTCGTTTTCATGCTTCGCTTGATCGTCACCTCACCAACACGTATTTGAACGTCACCAAACACGAGCTCGCGAAAAATGCCACGGTGTTTGGCCGGCCCGATTCGATTGCGACGCTCCACCTCGACGAGAACGACGTGGTGCAAGCGTTCGCCGGACCGAACACGCATCCGCAATTGCAAAAGGCGGGCGCGGTGCACTATCACAACAACAACACGTACAACTTTCAATATCGCGGCAACGCCAAGTTGACTTTTGCACCGAGCCCGAAAATGAAGCTCATTCTCGGCGGCACGCTCACGCAGCAGCAATACAAAAACTTTAGCCAGTACTTCAAATTTCTGCCGGAGCATGCGAACCGCAACGAAATCGAGAG
>JABWAN010000802.1 GCA_013361015.1 Candidatus Zhuqueibacterota bacterium
ATAGCGCTCCACGCGCATGGCTTCCAACTTATAATCGACTTTGATTTCACGATGCACTTCTTCAATTTTCCAACGCAACCCATACCCTTTGAGCGGAAGTTCCACTGCTTGCTTCGTCGAGCGACAGTCCTTGAAATAATACAGCAGCCAGCAGTAGCCGCCGTCGCGACCTTTCATCACCACCAGCCTCGACGATTTGCCGTTCTTTTCCAACGATACGCGTAGCGCGCCACAATCATAAGTGCGCTTGCGGATTCTGTTCTGGTGGATGCGCTCGACGTTATAGGCCCATTTCGACCGGGCTCTGCGCGTGAAAAAATCGAAGCCCTGATTTTTGCCATCAAAATACAAATGCCGCGCACCCGTTTGGCGCACAATGAATTGGTGCCCCGCCGCAAAATGTGCGTCGGGCAAGGCTTCGCAATCGTCACTGCGATCATGGATGCAATGCGCATCCTTCGCACACGCAGGCACCACGGCGTCGACCACATGCAAGATCTTTTCGTTCTCGCTGGTGACTTCGGCTTCGTGACTGAACAGCTCCGAATAAATTGGAATCACGGTCTGAGCCTTGTCCACAACCACGGTCACATTGCACAGCCAATATCCTGGGCCCAAATCTTATGCGCTGCCATTGTAAACTTTCGCGAGACCTTCCATCTGCTCTGCATAATCCTAGCACACATCGGAGAGATCGAAAATGACGAAGCGGCATTTGAACAAGAACGTCGCTTGCTTTGCGAGAATCGCTTGCGAAGCCTGTTGCCACGGGCCAGCTTTGGCCAAATGATTGCCCAAGCGTCCCGCGGTTTTCTTCGGCGCAATTTTTCTTGCGGACTGCGCGCAATACTGTCCAGGGCCAAGCTAATTCCCCACCCCCAGGGCCAGGTTAATTCCCCACCAGGGCCAAGTTAATTCCCCACCCTTTTCGGTTTGGAAGCACTACTTTTTCCGCTCCATTTCTTGCCTTTTATCATGGACAACGGAGCGGAGAACCTATGGCTTTCAAACGAATTCCTGTTATGGACCTTTATCAACTTATCCGTCGTTGGCATGCGGGCTACACCATCCGCGAGATTAGCAATGCCCTCGACTTGGATCGCAAAACCGTGCGTCACTACATCCGTTTAGCCGAACAGGCGGGACTGAGCAGGGCGCATCCCCTGCCAGAGAAGACTCTTCTTCTTGCGCAACTGGAGGCGTGGCTGCCACAGAAGAAGTATGCCCAACCGGCGCAAAGTCTGTTCTTGGTTCACAAGGACGAGATCATCACTCTGGTTACTGCTGAACAAGATCCGCTTCATCCCAAGACCGCTTATGAGGTCATCTGCGAGCGCTATGGGGTAGAAGCGAGCTACACTTCATTCAAGCGTTTCGTTCGCCAGCATGCTCAAGACTTGGGGCTTGCAAAAACGCTGGCAACCACGTGCCGTTTCGAAACCGAACCGGGTGAAGAACTCCAGATTGATTACGGCAAAATGGGGCGCCTCTATGATCCCTTGAGTGCTCGAAATCGCGATGTCTATGCTTTTATCGCCACCCTGTCCTATAGCCGTTTGAAGTTCGTGGAATTTGTCCACAAACAAGACCAGCGCCACTTCGTGGGCTCTCACCTGCGCATGTTCGACTTTTTCGGAGGCGTACCCAAACGTCTGATCATCGACAATCTCAAAGCCGGAGTGCTCAAAGCAGATTTATATCTGCCCCAATTCAACCGTGCTTATCAAGAACTGGCGGAGCATTATGGTTGTTTCATTGATCCCGCGCGGCCCTATCACCCCAAAGACAAGGCCAAAGTCGAACGTACCGTGCCCATGGTGCGCGAGTTCTTTCGCAAATGCAAAGCACTGGATCCTCACCTGGATCTTGCTCGTGCTAATCGCCAAGCCCGAAGCTGGTGCTTGCAAACCAATGGCATGAAAACACACGGCACCACCGGCCTCAAACCCTTTGAAGTTTTCCAACAAACCGAAAAGCTCAAACTCGAATCTTTACCGCTTCATCACTTTGAAGTCCCGATCTGGAAAGCGGCAAAAGTGCACGTGGATCAGTTCCTCCAGTTCGAGAAGAAAACCTATGGCGTGCCGGCGGCTTTCGTGGGAAAACATCTGTGGGTTCGAGCTTCCGAGAAGCTCATCCAAATCTATGACAATCATACCCTGATTAAAAAGTATGTCCGTTCCCAGGAAAGCCGGCAGTACGATCCCAAAGACTTTCCGCGCAATTTTCAAATCATGCTCGAAAGCCGTGACGTGCAAACGCTCCTGGCACGTGCCCAAAGCATTGGTCCAGCATTTAAGAATCTCTTGCTCAAAGTGTTGGAGCCACACGCCCAACTCAACTATCGCCGCGCGCTTGCGCTGCTCCGGCTCAAGGAAAAGTATCCGGCGGAACAATTAAATCGGGCGGCAGAGTATGCCGCGGCGAATCACATTCATACCCCCAGGCAGTTTCAGGCGCTCTTACTGAAAAACCACGCTCAACAGCAAGAGCTCCCCTTGCCCATTTCGGAGGAGACACAACAATTTATCCGGCCACCGGAATACTTCATACACTGAAATTGCTAAGCACAAACAGCCGTTGATGCACTCACTGAAATCGTTCATGTATTCAATCACAGGAGAAAACATGTCGCAAGAACCAGAACTCGCTCTGCAACTGCGCCGTCTCAAACTCTCCGGCATTCTGGAGACTTTGGAACTACGCATGCTCGAATCACAGCAAAACCAGCTCGACTACAAAACTTTCCTGTCGCTGCTCTTACAAGACGAATTGGATGCGCGGCAGGTGCGCAAGATTCAAAAGCTCATCAGGGATGCTCGTTTCGGTCAGGAGTTAACCCTGGAAAACTTTGACTTCACCTGGGCGCCCTATCTCAACAGAACGCAAATCCGTGAACTCGCCACCGGCGTCTTCATTTCTCAGGGTGAAGGCATCATTCTGGTTGGGCCGCCCGGAACCGGCAAAACGCATTTGGCAAAGGCCATTGGTCATGAAGCCTGTCGCAAAGGCTACACCGTGCTCTTTTACAAATTCCATCAGCTCTTTGCCGAGCTGCTGCGCGCCGACAGCAATGGTACCATCGATCGCTTTCTCAACAAGCTCATTCACTGCGATCTGCTCATTGTCGATGACTTTGCCTTCAAGAAAATTGATCAAAAAAACAGCGAGTTTCTCTATAGCATTGTCGATGCTAGGTACGGGACGCGCTCCATTATCCTCACCAGCAATCGCGCCATGACCGATTGGATGAATGTCTTTCCCGACCCGGTGATCGCAGGTGCCATTCTGGATCGGCTGGCACATCAAGCGCATCAAATTCAGCTCAAAGGTGAATCCCTACGAAAAAAGCTAACCACCAAAAACCGGAAGCAGGACTTGTGACTTGTTAAAAATCTAATATATTCCCAAACGCTTCCTCCCGAAAATTGGTGGGGAATTAACTTGGCC
>JABWAN010000803.1 GCA_013361015.1 Candidatus Zhuqueibacterota bacterium
CGATGAGCCGATAGAAATACATCCCCGATCCCACGGCCTCGCCCGCATCATTACGGCCATCCCACACTTGCAAATACTTTCCAGGCGTGCGGCGCTCATTCACCAGCTCGCGCACTTGCCGGCCCATCACATCGAACACCATCAAACGCACTTCGCGGCTGCCCCGCTCATCCTGCGGAATCGTGAAGACGATGTTCGTGGAAGGGTTGAACGGGTTGGGATAATTCTGCTCTAACTGATAACTGGTGACTGGCGACTGCTCACTGCCCACTTCTTCCACGGCCGTGCTGCGATCCACATTGAATTTGAGCACGTGCGGGTTCAACTCACGATTGCCGAACTCGTCGACTGCTTCGGTCTTCAATGTCACCGCGCCGCTCGGCAGATTGGTCAAACGCACTTGCCATTGTGAATAGTTCGGGGCCAGCGCTTTCACTTTCACGCCATTCACCGCGAGCGAAGTCACTTTGCTCGCATCCACGCAGCTTCCATAAACCAACAACTCGCCGTTGCTCAAGCGCAGCGTTTGATCCGCAGGCGGATACGTTATCACCGTCACCGGCCCGAGCTTGTCCGTTGCTTGAATCGGATTGCTCGGAAAACGAACATTCACCTCCGCGACCTTCACGTACTCTTCAAACGTCGGCGTCATGGTTTGATAATTCAAACCGTCATTGCGGGTTTGATTTGCGGGAATCACTTTCGCGTCGCGATTCGGACCGAAGAAATCGTGCAAGTAGAGCGTGATCTCGGGATTGGCCTCGGCATGATTCGTCTCGCTGCCTGCGCCGTTGCGATTGCCCTCCACATTCGTGAGCGTGGAGTTGCGCACGTGAATCTCGCACGGCTCGGTGCGCGTCTCGCGGCCCGTGATGCGAAACGGATATTGGCTCAAATCATCGAGCACGAGATTCTCGAACGTGTGCAAGCCCTCGGGCTTTTCATAAAACTCCAGCGACACTTGCGAAATGGTTTTGCCTTTCATGCCCGTGAGCTTCACGTTCTTCGCCGCAGTGCCGTAAAAGCCGTAAGACGTATCCCACAAATTCAAATCTTGAACATTGGTGTAGTTGCCCACGGCTTTCAAACCGTAACGCAATTGCCAACTCTTCTGCCCGCGAATCACGAACGGGTTCGATGCGGAAGCTTCGCCGTCGCCACTGAAGCCATACATCATCATGCCGTGCGCTTCGTTGTTCGCAAAGCTGAGGAAGGGCAGATTCTCGACTTTCACGTTTTCTTGAAATGAACCGTCGGGCTGCTGCACTTGAAACGTTTGGCCGTGCGGAACTTCGAACAAGTAGCCGTAGCGATCACACTCCGCGGCCGTGTTATTCTGCAATGCGTTGAAACCATTCGCCCACCAAAAGCCCGCGCCCGCGTTCTCGTCATATTGCAAGGCTTGGTTCGGCAACTTTTGATGATTGTAGCCCAGCACCGCCAAATTGTGATCGAGAAAGTTGAACACCTCGGTTGCGTCTTCCATAAAATAACCGTGGCCGACGGATTTGTAGCCGACACAATCGCGCACCACGAGATAGTTCGTGCCGTGAATCGTGAGAAAGCGATTGTGCGAATCCCAAATCGAAGCGCCAATCACGCTTGCCCCGCGATGCGAATCGCTTAGCACGTGAAAGTGAATCGGATAGCGTGCAAGCACGTCCTCTTTACCTAGGTGCGCGAACTCCGCGTAGCTAATGCTGCCGCGCGAGTTGTAATGATACAGCGTGTGCCCGCGCACGCCGTTCGGATCTTTCGACTCAATGATCACGTTACGCGAGAGATTCGCCACTTCCGCGCGGAAATCACCCGCGCCGAGATGCGTATGCTTCAGCGCCTCATCGAGCGCGATTATTTTTCCATTAATCGCTTTGATCGAAAATTCTTCCGTGTGTGCTTTGTCCGCGTCGCGGAACGAATCGCCTTCGCCTTTAAAGCTGGAGAATTTGAAAGTGCCGGTCACAATAATGCGATCGCCCACTTTCCAATTCACGGAGTCGGCGAGCACGAGCGTGGTCGCGCCCGCATTCGCAGTTTGGCCAAGCTTGAGCCACGTGTGATTAAGCGGCGCGCCGTGAAAATCCATGCGGCCGCCGTAGTTGATAATGCCCGGACCGCAGTCGTCGCGCATGTCCGCGAAATCCACCAAACGAATGCGCGCCGTAATATTGCGCGGCATCGGATTCATCGGCGCGCCCACTTCGAGCGTGGGCCTCGGCTCGCCAAGATAAACCGACTCGTGTCGCACACTGCAGTGAAAATTCTCGTCAACCGTTGCGCTGTTTTGCAGAATGATCATGCCCACGTCAAGCTGCGTATTCTGACTGCGCGAAAACACGAGCTTGCCCCGCACGTGAATGAGGCGAATCGCCTCTTGCGAAACCAAATCATACGTGATCGTGTGACCGAGATTGATGAGCACTTGATCGCCCTGTTTCGGAATTTTTCCGCCCACCCAACTATTGGGATTCGACCAATTGCCGCTGCTCTTGCTTTGCACGTAGACGGAAGAAAACACCAATGGTCGGCCCACGTCGGCGTTGAGGCGATTGGGGTGGCTCGCGTTCAAAATGCTCAGCAGCATTCCGATCAAGCGTATGCGTGCCCACTTGCGCAAGCTCCCTCTATTCATTTCACCCTTGAGTGGAGCGTTGTTCGCAACGTATCGAAAGCAAGTGAAGAGGGAAGAAGTAGCAAAGTTTTTCATACTGCTCCCAACGGGTGCGGCGCAGCTTTGAGACCTTCATGGTGTCGCAGCGGCTAAAAATTTTGCGAATGAGCGGCCCTGTTCATTCGACGGATTTTGAGGCAACAACAAAACAAGGATTGTACCACGTGCGCTCGTGAGCTTATGCATTGCCTCATTGCAGCAGATCAATTCTGTTAGGTCAACCCGCCCGCAGTTTTTCAGAGTTCAAAAGCAATTCATATTCCAAAGGCTTAGGTCACTCTCTAAAAACTTCTTCGTGAATGACAAAAGAGAAGAATGCGCGAAAAGCAGTGTGCATTTACGAAGTGAGAACAGAGGCCGCAAGCTCAACACTTACAGATTTGGCATTCCGCAGATACGATATGGAATTGCTCACATTTTTTATGTTTTGTCGCTGCTCCACCGCGGGATCATCTTTGCTTGTTTACCTGACCTTTATTTCTTCGATCGAGGTGGCTTCAAAGTGATGGCATCCCGCTGCCAGGCCCGGGCGTTCCAACCAAAGGCTTGCATTTGCAAACTCAAATTCGCATATTGGCCGTCCATTTTATTTCAAGATGTCTTCCAGTGTTGTCGTTCAGAAGGAATCCTTTCACGTGCCCGGCACGAGGCCAGGACTGAACTGCGTGACCGGGGCATAAAAAGGTTCCCCCCCTGAATGGCACGTCACGAGATACGAAACAACTGCGACGTGTCGAGTACATTATGATCTTTCGCTATTCCGAATGGCGCGATGAG
>JABWAN010000804.1 GCA_013361015.1 Candidatus Zhuqueibacterota bacterium
TACAATAATGAGCAGAAACTTTCTTATTTGATTAGCGGCTTTGCGGGATTGACCATCGTGCTTGCTTGTCTGGGCCTGTATGGGTTGATTGCTTTTACTTTAAACCAGCGCAGAAAGGAAATGGGCATCAGAAAAGTTCTTGGCGCTTCGATTTCTTCTTTGCTGATGCGGTTTTCACGCCAATATATTTTTCTCATTGGCGTTGCCTCCCTGATCGCCGTTCCGGCTATCCAATACGTACTCAACCACTGGCTGGAGAGCTTTGCCTATCGGATTGAAATCAGTTGGTGGATATACTTCGTATCCATGCTGGCTTTAATCGTCATCGCCCTTTTTACAATTAGTCATCAGGCCATAAGTGCGGCATTGGTCAATCCGGTGAATGTCTTGAGGGAAGAATGAGTTTTCAGATCTTATTTGATAAACAATCTACACAATGATCAAAAAACTTTTAGCACTCAACCTGTTTTACTGCGTGTGCACAATGGCGCAATCGCCCGTTCTGTGGAACGGTCTGCCGCGTGGCCCATACGAAATCGGCTTCAAGTTCGAGCGGCAATTCGATCACGCGCGGCCGTTTCAAAATCAACATGACGAACAAGGCAAGCCCGTTGCGCATCGTGGGCGGCCGTTGCAAATGTTTATTTGGTATCCGGCAGAAGCAGACAGAAACGCGAAGCCGATGCGCTATGAAGAGTATTTGTATTTGAACGACACCGATTCCGAGGCGTGGCAATGGCGCGAGGAAAGCAAGCAGGCCGTATTGCAAAACTATGCGCAGGAGTTTGAGCCGTTCAAAGGTGATCTCAAGCCTTTGCTCGAGGTTCAAACCGCCGCAATCAAAGGCGCGAAAGTTGCAAAGGGAAAATTTCCCGTCGTCATTTTGGGCGCGGGTGGAGGAACCGGCGGGCACGTGTATTCCGTGCTCTGCGAATATCTCGCGAGTCACGGCTACGTTGCCATCGCGCACACGGCGTTGGGATTGCAGAAAGGCGAGCGCTGGCCTTTCGATATGCGCGGCATCGAAACGCAAATGCGCGATTTGAATTTTATTCTCAATTATGCTCATCGCTTGCCCAATGTTGACGCGGACAAACTCGCGCTCGCTTCGTGGAGCGTGGGCGGCGTTGCGCAGGCGTTGCTGCAAATGCAAAACACTGACGTCGATGCCATTCTCAGCCTCGATGCCGCGACCGGCTATGAATACGGCCGCGATTTGTTGCGGCAATCGCCGTGGTTTGATTTGAAAAAAATGAACGTGCCGTATTTGCACATGCACGGCGAGTTGCCGCCGCGTTACAACGTGCCGAAGAATTTTGAGTATTACGATAGCCTCTCCGTTGCCGAAACTTATTTGTTCTCTTTCAAAAAACTAGTGCATGCGGATTTCGTTTCGAGCCACGGCGTTGCGCAGCACACGCTTATAAAAACGGAACGCAGCGCGGAGGCTATTGCGAGTTATAAAATCGTTTGCCAATACGCGCTGAATTTTTTGAATGCTTATTTGAAAAAGGATAAACACTCGCGAGGTTTTTTGCGAAGCACACCAGTGGCAAACGGTATTTCAAATCAGTTGGTTGAACTTCGTACTAAGCTTTCTGCCGGCAACGGCTTCGTACAAGTCAATGGCGGCAAGCTTTATTTCGAGATTGCCGGCGAGGGCTGCGCACTGATTTTGATTGGCGGCAGTGGCTCGATGGATTTGCGGCAATGGGACGAGCAGTTTAAATTTTTCCAGCAAGATTTCCAAGTCATCCGGTATGATCCTCGCGGCGTGGGAAAATCAGATTTGCCCACAGCGCCATTTTCGCACGTCGAAGATTTGGAGGCGCTGTTTAACTTCCTCGGAGTTGATAAGGCCGTATTGATGGGGCTTTCCTCCGGCGGCGGCATCGCGTTGGAATTTGCTTTGACTCATCCGCAACGATTACTCGGGCTTGTGCTATCGGCTCCATCTGTGAACGGCTATAAGTTTTCCACCGAACAGCAACAGCGAGTCGCCTCCTTTGCCAACGCTGCACAGCGTGGCGCCGAGGCGTATATCAAAACTCTCTTAGAAGATCCCTTTTTTATTCCGGCTCCCCAAAATCCCGAAGCGCGAAAACGCGCCCAAGTTCTCATGGCCGAAAATTTCCGGCCTTTTGATTTCAGCTTGATCAAACAATTGGAACCTCCGACGGTTGCTCGTGTCGCGGAAATCGACAAACCGGTTTTTTTGCTGGTTGGAAATCTCGACCATCCTGATGTGCAAAAACGCACCGAGTTTTTGGAACAATCAATTCACGGCGCAAAACGCGTGACGATCAATAATGCCGGACATCTCGTCAATCTGGAAGCACCTCATGACTTCAATCGCGCGGCTCATGAGTTTCTTGCCGCTTGGAATTTTCACAGTAAAAGCACTCTGGGAAAATAATGAAAAGGCATTTGCTGTTGACGACCATCGCCGCGTGTGCTTTGGCTTCCTCTTCATGCAAGAACAGTCCCGCCGAAGCGCTAAGCCGCGAGGTGAGTATCGTTACCGAAGATAAAGTGACGCTCAAAGGCACCTATTATCCTGCAACCAAACCCGGCCCCGGCATTTTGTTGCTGCACATGTGTGCTGATGGAACTGATCGCCATGTTTGGGACAGCCTCGCCGAGAAGCTTGTTACCGAAAGTTTCCACGTGCTGACTTTTGATTATCGCGGCTACGGCCAAAGCGAAGGGACATGGCCGGACTTCAAGGGAATGGAGCAATTCATGGCGGTTTGCCGAACGGTTATCAAAAAGGATGTGGAAGCCGCGTATCAGTTTTTGCGCACGCAAGCAGGGGTATGGCAGGACAGCATCGGCGTCGCCGGCGCGAGTTGCGGAATATTTTTGGGAGTTGAAGCGAGCCACCTCCATCGTGAAATTCGCGCGTTGGCTCTGCTCTCCGGCCCGCTCGATGAGCAAGCACGCCAATACGTGGAAGCTGCGGGGTCAGTTCCGATTCTATGCGCAGCGAGCCAGGATGACGTTCGCGCTTTTGAAGCGATGAAGCTGGTGTTTGCTGCTTCCAAGCATCCCAACAGCGCCTTCCTCCAATATAAAGGCGACGCGCACGGAACCTATCTGTTTGCGAAAGAGCCGGACCTTGAACGAACCCTTGTCGAGTGGTTTAAACGTTGGCTTTGAGAGATGGCAACGAATGGAATTTTGAACACGCACCGCCCAACAGTTGCACTGCTTGCGCTGCTGTGCCTTAATCTTTTCTCTAAGAAGATTGCGTGCTCGCGATTCTTTCGAATTTAACCAACACGCCGGTGAGTGACGAAGTGGCGACGAAGATTGTTGAGGCATTTCTTTCAATCCGATAGAATACACCTAGTACTACAACGTTAAGTCGGTAACCGTGATTTTTGTCGGCGGCGTTTGCGGTGCGAACGATATGCGGCGTAGTTTTGTTTTTGTGTTCTTTGAATC
>JABWAN010000805.1 GCA_013361015.1 Candidatus Zhuqueibacterota bacterium
CGGCCGCGGTGTCGAGCGCGGCTTCGGTGGTGTCTGCAAGCGCCGCAAGCAACGCATCGACATTCGTGGAGCTGTCCGGTCCTTGCCAATATGAGAAAACGGGACGCGCGATGGTGATTGCGTCAATATCGAGACGGCGTGCAAACAAAGAACGCCAGCGATAAGACAGGCTCACTTCGTCAATTCGCAGCGCGGTTTGATATGAAGCAGGAAGCGCGGCCGACTTTGGCGCGACCGCGGCGAGGGTGAGGTTTTCAAGAGTGAACCCGGAGAAAAGATGGAACGACAACGATTCGATTTGCGCTTGCAGATGTAAATTCTCCGCGAGCGCGGCGATCAACATTTGCCGCAGGCGCTCGGAAGGATACTTGATGCGAACAAAAATCGCCAGCCCCGCAAGCAGGAGGAGCACTGCCAGCACGCCGATGACAAAAATTTTTGCAATGCGCTTCACACTTATTTTGAGCATGCCGGAGCCAGAATCCCGATTTCATTCACGTGAAATTCTCCCGTTGCAGGGAATTCGGGGGTGTGCTTTAGGCGAATTAAAGTGAAATCGCTGCTTAATTCTTAGGCACGTTAGAATTTCTGTCCACGAAATACACGATAAGCCTTTTCGAGTTTTTCGCGTGTTCCGTGGGCAGAAATGGAATCTGCCAAGTAGAATAAAAAAGCAAAGACTTTGTAAGCGGATACTGCTTTTGCTTTATCCGCTTACAGAAGGCTTTGGGCTGCGGCGCGTTCGGGTTGTGGTGAAAAGAGCAATCAAACTCAAGCTGCCCCACCTATTCATTTCATCCTACTCTTTCCAACGATGCCGAGCGCCACTCTTCAAACAAGGAAGAACAGGCCCTCAGCGCGAGCGATCGCGCTGCAGATTCCACTTCACCCAATCGCTATTTTCCGCGCGGTCGGTGCGCTTGAACGCGCCTTTGGATTTGACTTGCCCATTCTTGCCAATGGTAATTTGCTGATAGGATTTCACGAGATAGAGCCACTCTTCCACGGAGATTTCCGTAGGCCCGGGAATCTGGCGTGGGCCTTCAATGCGCGTCGGCGCAACGGACTGCGGCGTGAGCGTATTCATCTTTTCCGGCACGTTGCTGATGCGCACTTCACCGGTATAGACTTTCAACTGCGTTTCCTGCTGCGTGGAATCGTGGTGCAGACGAAACACCGTGCCCGTAATCGCGGCCCCGGCAAAATCCGAATTGACTTCGAAGTCAGAATTGGCATCCACGGATTTGACTTTGCCCCAAATATCGCCTTCCTTCAAATTGATTTGCGTTTGGATCTTCTTGTCCTTGGTCTCCTCGTACAACTTGACGATGTCAATCGTGGTTTGCGGCGCGAGACGAATCACGTCCAACTGCGCAAGCTGCATCTCCGCACGCGCCTGTAACAACGTACGCACGCGGTCGCCGCCGTTGACATCCGCATTCTTCTGTGCGCGAATCCAATCTTCCGCGGTCATTTGCTTCTTCTTCACGTCGCCTTCGACGAGTGTGAAGAGGCCTTTTTTAGCGCTGTCGGCCTTGGGCGGATTGTGCCAGGGCTTGGCGGCGAAGAGAAAACTGACGATCAATAACAGGAAAAACGGTTGCCAGGTCTTGTTCATGGGATCATCCTCATAGCTCGATAAACTTTGTGATGAGCGGCTATATTATTTGGTAGAACGTTTTATCATTATTTCAAACCGCTTGGTGCTCACGCAAGGTATCGACAAAACTTGATACCTTTTCTGCGCGTTCCTCGTCAAGCTCATTGACGGCGGCAAACAACTTCCGCATGATATGTTTTTTCTAAGGGGCGGTGGCAGAGGAAAGGGCTGCTATTTTTTCCGGCGGCAGCCCACAGAGCGCGAGTGTCTGGCCGTCTTCATCCACAAACTCGACTTCGAACTCGCCGTCGGAATAGCATTCCACCATTGCACCCTGCGCGCCACGCTGCATTTCAAACTCCGGTGAGTCTTCCTGTAGCTCTACTACGTCAAATAAGTCGGGTGTATTCATGATCGTTTCCGCACTAACATGGAAGATTCTTATCCAAGATCTTTGCAGGCCAACGGTAAAAAATCTCCTCAACAAATGCAAGCTTCTGCATGTAATGAGCCTGACTCGCAAGTCTAGCAATGTATTCAAAACCGTTTTGGCACTTTGTCTCGTTTTCCTTTTTGGCTCCTTGCCTCACCTCCAGTCCCCCGTCAATCCGAAGCTCGCCCAGTAGGCCGGGTGGCGATTGTGATGGTCGCGCACGAAGCGTTGCGCCGCGCGGAGCGCTTCGGCTTTTGAAGCACCGGCCTTGAGATAGCGATAGAAGCGTTTGACGGTGATCGCGGTCGCGAGATCATCCACGGTCCACAAGCTTGCAATGAGCGAAGGCGTTCCGGCAAAAATAAAACCACGCGCCAAACCGACGACTTCATCACCGCCGGTGACGCGTGCGAGACCGGTCTCGCACGCGGAGAGCATCACGAGACGCGTATTGAGTTTCAAACTGAAAATCTCATGCACGGCAAGACGGCCGTCGTCCGTCTCGTTTTCGGGCGCGAGCAACAACGCCGAGAAGAGTGGGTTCTTTTCGTCATAAACGCCGTGACAAGAAAAATGCAGAAGCTCGGCATTGTCTTTTGCGGCGAGCAGGGCTTGGTACGTCGCTTGTTTGCGGGTGAAGCTTTGCAACTCTCCAAAAGTTTGCTCCAAACTTTTAATCTCTTTCTCCGCAAACGGCAAATCCAAACGCGGATTGCCGACGTCGGGATTGCCGAGCGCGAGCACGCGGTAGTTTTGTTCGATCGGTGCGGGCAACGCGGCGCCTTTGCGATAACAAAAACCCAGCACCGTCGCGCTCGGCGCAATCGCCAAAGCATAATCGTCGAGGAGGTACGTGCTATCGGCTTTTTGCAGCGCGGGAAATGGCACATAGTGCAAAGCGCCGTGCGGCACGATGAGCAATTGTTTGGTTTGCAACAACAACGGCGCAACCGGTTTGATGAGCAAATCGTAAAGCTCGCGCGAAAAGACCTCGGTCGAAGCGCGCTTTTGAATCGCGCGGCGAAATTGCACGATGCTATCGCCCAAACGCGTACGGTCCAATGGCAGGCTCACCGCACGCGCCTGCGCGCGATCGACGACCCAACTCACTAATCGGTCTTTCGCGAAGAAATATTCCACCAGCGCGACGCTGTCTGCAAGCATCTTCTGCACTTCTGCAAGCGGCAACGGCTCGACGCTCACGGCATCGGCCAGTTCCGGGCTGGTGGTTTTGATTTCGACGAGCAACTCGGCGTAGGCTTTTTGCAGGATCGCCAGCGTATCATTCCATGCGGCCACTGCAAACCGGATGCGCTCCGCTTCGCCGGGCTGCGTTTGCAGCGCAGAAATCTTGCCCTGCGTGAAGTTGATTTGCTCCAACAACTGCTCGCGCCGCTCGAGCAAA
>JABWAN010000806.1 GCA_013361015.1 Candidatus Zhuqueibacterota bacterium
TGATCTCGTCGGTCGTTTCGCCGCCAATTTAGATTCGGCTCGTACCGACATCAATGAGTTTCAACGGGCCGATTGCGCGTCGAAGCCGTGCGGCGACGGTCGCGTGAGCGTAGCGGATTGGGTGCAAGCCTGCCGGTATGCCGCGGCGTTGGATCCGCTCGTCACGGCGTGCGGGCCTTTGACTCCGAGCCTCAATCAACAGAGTCCGCTTGTCAAAAGTAGCGCGACGCCCACGCGCACGGTGAGAGTGGTTTGTGTAAATCCTCGGCTCGATACCGTGCTCGTTCAATTGGAAGCGCAGGGCGATGAGAATGCTTTGAGCTTCAGTCTAGATTTTGATCCGATAATTTTGACCTTCGATAGCGTTTGGGTAGGAAAGGACGCAGGCGGAGCCGTATTCATTTCGAACATAACACAAAAAGATAGCGGCCGTGTGGGCGTTGTGTTGGCGTTATCACCGGGGCAGAAGTTTACCGTGGGAACGCGCGAGATCGCCGTAGCCGTTTTTGCGATCAATCTTGCGGCGGACACGATCATCGTGGGATTTGGAGACAAACCGGTTATCAGAGAAATCGTGGACCCCAACGCCAATCTTTTGAGTGCCGAGTGGCAGCTTGAAATTAAAACCGCTGTGACTGAAACCGAAAGCGCAAACCAATTGTCATTCGTATTGGCGCAAAACCACCCCAACCCCTTCAATCCCTCCACCACCATTTCATTCGATCTGCCGCGCGCGAGCGAGGTCACGCTCAAAGTTTTCGATCTCGTGGGGCACGAAGTCGCGACGTTGGCGAATCAGAAGATGCAGGCGGGGCGATACAGCTTCAAGTGGGATGCGAGCGGCATGCCGGGCGGGGTGTATTTTTATCGCCTGCAAACCGAAGCGTTCACGCAGACGCGCAAGCTTTTGCTGTTGCGATAAATTGGGACGGGCGACTTATAAAAAACTCCCTGAGCTTGCGCAACGCCAGCGCACGCTTCAGGGAGCTCGGGGGAAACGAGATTCCAACTCACCACACAAGCTCCGTATCACACTCGTCGATAGGAGTTGCCAAGCCTTCCCGAATTGACTCGCGCATATCAGAGATGGAAAACAGGTATAAAGTTTCCTGGATGGAACGCCACTCCGTCTCTGCATTCAGCACTTCTTCTAGCCCCATGAGTCCCTCTCCTGATTGACGTATTCCTGCGCGTCAATGCCGTGCCAAATCTCTTTGCCGAGACCTCGAAGACCGGTGATGTCGAGTGTGTGGTCGCCGGGCAAAGCGCGTAGCGTGTCTACAAAGAGGCGATTGAGGATATACAAGCGCTGTTCCATGTTCAGGGTAGTGATTTCCTTGTATATCCGGACGGCTTGTTCATGAACCATAATTCACCTCTGAAGGTTTGATTATCAAGCTCAACAAATTGGAGAATGACGATACGAAAAAGCACACATTTGAAACAAGCGCAAGTTTTTGAGTCAACGTCAGCCTTCTCTTTTTAAACGATGCAGGTTCCCATCGCCTTACTATCTCACCAATCCAACAATACTCGCCTCTCAATCTCGCGCCCAGTGCTTAAAAAGATCCCTCCTGGATGACAGACGAGAGGGGAAGCAAAGAATACTAGCAGGCTTCATCAATCCACCACTCCATTACTCCACAACTCCATCACTCCACTTTCACTGCGCGCACCCGCATTGCAATTCGCCAAACCCAATCGCTCCGCCCTTCCACACGAACGCTTCGCTCGTCTTCGCATTCTCCCAAAAGAACGGCAAACGCGGGCGCGGATGATTGCCGATCTCGTTCATGCTCTCCGCGTCATACAAACGGCCGTTCTTCATCACCAAGTTGATGAACTCCGTGTATTGAATATTCTCTAGCGGATTTTTGTCGAGCACGATCAAATCCGCAAGCTTGCCGACTTCGAGCGAACCAAGTTCTTTTGCCATGCTGAGATATTCCGCGCCGTTTAACGTTGCGGCGCGCAACGCTTGCATGGGCGACATGCCGCCTTGCGCGAGCATCCACAATTCCCAGTGCGCACCGAGGCCTTGCAATTGCCCGTGCGCGCCGAGATTGACTTTCACGCCCGCGTCGCTTAATGCTTTCGTCGTCTTCGCGATTTCAACGTGACCGAAGTCGTCATCGGGAATCATCATGCGACGGCGTGCGCGGGCATCAATGAAAGCACGCGGCGTGAAATTCAGCAACCGCGATTTCTCCCACACGTTCGTTTTTTGATACCAGTAATTCTCGCCCCAAATGCCGCCGTACGCTACGACCAGCGTCGGCGTATAGAACACTTCGCTGCCGCCCCACAGCGCGAGCACGTCTTTATACACCGGCGCAATTGGAATCGCATGCTCGATGCCGGTGTGGCCGTCAATCACCATCGTGAGATTGTGCCAAAACGTGGAGCCGCCTTCGGGCACCACGAGCATGTTCAAATCACGCGCGGCTTGCAAAACTTGCTGGCGCTGATTGCGGCGCGGTTGATTGTAGCTCTTCACCGAGAATGCGCCCACGGCTTGCATGCGCCGCAAGTGCGAACGCGCGTCCTCGAGGTTATTCACCACCGCTTTGAAATCGCCGTCCGCGCCGTAGAGAATCGTGCCTGTGGAAAACACGCGCGGCCCGGCCATCTTGCCCGCGGCCACCATCTCCGCCATATTGAAAACCGTTTCAGTATTCGCGGAAGGGTCGTGCATCGTGGTCACGCCATATGCGAGATTCGCAAAATACGCCCAGCTTTGTTGCGGCATGAGTCCACTGATAAAATGATTCGCATGCGCATGCACGTCGATCAAACCGGGCATAATCGTTTTGCCATTCACGTCAATGCGCTTCGCGTCGCTTGGCACATTCACTTCACTCGCTTTGCCAATCGCGATGATGCGATTACCTTCAATGATGATCGTGCCGTTCTCAATCACTTCCTCGCCGCGCATCGTGATGAGGCGGCCGCCGACTAGCGCGAGCTTGCCGCTCGGCGCGTCGCTCTGCAACTTCAAACCGATCTGCACGCCGACGGTATCCGGGCCGGTGATGCTATCCGGCGCGCCGCTCACGAATTTAAAACTCGTGCGCAGCTCGCGTGTGAAATACTCCGGGCCGATGAGCCAATGCAGGCTTTTGCTGTCTGCGGACCAGTGCAAGTAATCGCCCGCATCGCGCGTGACACGCTTCACCGGAATCGCTTTTGTCGTGTTGTTCAAATCAATCGCCCCACCGGTTTTGGGGAAGGGCGCAATGTACGCATTATACAACTCCGTGAACGCCACCCATTCTTCATCGGGACTGAGCGCGATTTGATTCACGTATTTCAAATTGAAGTGCGTGCGTTCTTCGCCGCCATCGAGCCGCACGCTTTTGTACTTTTTCTCCAAGCCGCCGCCGGTTTGATAAAAGATGCGCTCACCGCTGTGATTGAAGCGCGGACTGTAACCGTCTT
>JABWAN010000807.1 GCA_013361015.1 Candidatus Zhuqueibacterota bacterium
CCACCGTGCGTTTTCATCTCAAAAACATTTACGCCAAGCTCCACGTCAACTCCCGCACCGAAGCGGTGATCAAGGCGATGCAGGAAAAGCTGGCGTGAGGCGGGAGTGCAGACTTTTAGTCTGCCTGCCTGGCTTTTTACGCATACCGTCCCGATTTCTTCAGTTGCAGTTCAGTCTTCTTGCCTGTATATTCTCTTCGTCAAACCCGCCGGAATTGGGGCCGGTTGATCGTCCGTGTGACGACTTATGTCGCCGTTGAGACCAACTTCTTGCGGAGCTGCTTTGGATTGCATCCATAAGCGCTGTGCAAATCCACTTTTCTTCCGATCACCGTGGCATTGCTGCCCAACCCCGGTTTTGCGGCAGTTGCGCAGTTGAAATGCTTTGCGCTCGACTGCGAATGGTTCTGTATTGACTTTCGTTTGATAAAAGGGTACACATGATCACTGGTGAAATCAAGAATCAAATCGACCGCATCTGGGACGCCTTTTGGTCGGGCGGCATTTCCAATCCCCTTGAAGTCATCGAGCAGATCACCTATCTCCTCTTTCTGCGCCGGCTCGATGACCTGCATACGCTCGAAGAAAACAAATCCACCAAGTTGAAAAAGCCGATGGAGCGCCGCGTTTTTCCCTCGGGCAAGGACGCGAAGAAACGTCCTTACGAAGACTTTCGGTGGTCGCGCTTCAAGCACTTTGCTCCGGCGGAGATGTTCACCGTGGTCTCCGAGCATGTCTTCCCCTGGCTGCGCACGCTGGGCGGCGATGATTCTACTTACGCGCATCACATGAAGGACGCGCGTTTCACCATTCCCACGCCCGCGCTGCTTTCAAAAGTGGTGGATTTGCTCGATGGCGTGCCCATGGCCGACCGCGATACCAAAGGCGATCTCTACGAATACATGTTGGCAAAGATTGCCACGGCCGGACAGAACGGCCAGTTCCGCACGCCGCGCCACATTATCCGCCTCATGGTGGAGATGACAGCGCCGCAGCCCACCGATTTGGTTTGCGATCCGGCGAGCGGCACATGCGGCTTTCTCGTGGCGGTCGGAGAACATCTGCGCGAGCGCCATCCGGAGATTCTGCACGATGCGAAGCTCAAGAAGCATTTTCATCAGCGCATGTTTCATGGCTTTGATTTTGACAACACCATGCTGCGCATTGGCAGCATGAACATGTTGCTGCACGGCGTGGAAAATCCGGACATCCGCTATCGCGACTCGCTGGCGCAGGATCATGCCGGCGACGAAGAGGCTTACACCCTCGTGCTCGCCAATCCGCCGTTTGCCGGCAGCCTGGATTACGAGAACACCGCGAAAGACCTGCTGCAAATCGTGAAGACGAAAAAGACCGAGCTGCTTTTTCTCGCGCTGTTCTTGCGCTTGCTCAAGCCCGGCGGCCGCGCCGCGGTGATCGTGCCCGATGGTGTGCTGTTTGGCTCCAGCAATGCACACAAAGAGCTGCGCCGCATGTTGGTGGAAGAACAAAAGCTCGACGCCGTGATCTCGCTGCCCGGCGGCGTGTTCAAACCTTACGCCGGCGTTTCGACCGCGATATTGCTCTTTACCAAGACCAACAGCGGCGGCACCGATGATGTGTGGTTCTACGACGTGGACGCCGACGGCTGGAGCCTGGACGACAAGCGCACGCCTTTGTTGAGTGAGGACAAGCTCGGCCCGATCCCCCGCGTTGCTTTGACGGCGGAAGAACATAGGAAGAACAACCTGCCCGACGTGCTCGCGCGCTGGCAGGAGCGCGAAGGCAAGGAACGTCAACGCAGCCGCACTGCGCAGAGCTTCTGCGTGCCCAAAACCGACATTGCCAGTCAGAGCTACGATCTCAGCCTCAACCGCTACAAAGAAGTGGTGCATGAAGAAGTGGAGCATCGTTCGCCGCAAGAAATCCTCACCGGTCTTGAGAAGTTGGAAGTGGCGATTGAGCAGGGGATGAAGGAATTGGAGGGAATGCTGCGATGATTTCTCGAAATTCGATTAATGGTGCCTATCCTATCCAATGTCTTGGTGATGTTGTTGAGTTTCTCGACAGCATGCGTCGCCCGGTCACTGAATCAGAGCGTCGTGCAGGACCCTATCCTTACTACGGTGCGAATGGGCAGCAGGGTACCATTGACGATTACATCTTTGATGAGCCTTTGGTCTTACTTGCCGAAGACGGCGGCCACTTTCAAACGCCAGACAGAGGCATTGCATATCGCATTTCAGGAAAAACTTGGGTTAATAATCATGCTCACGTTTTGCGTCCTAAAGCATGCATTGATCTCGCATTTCTATGTCGCGTTTTAGAAAACTACGATGTTACTCCTTTCGTCACTGGTACAACTCGTGGAAAGCTTACCAAGGCAGGTGCGTCTGAAATTGTGATTCCACTTCCTCCCTTGCCGGAGCAGCGGCGGATTGCGGAGATGCTGGATCGGGCGGAGGCATTGCGGGCCAAGCGCCGCGCCGCCCTCGCCCAACTCGATACGCTCACGCAAGCTATATTTCTCGACATGTTCGGCGATCCGGCCACGAATCCGAAGGGGTTTCGGGTCGCTCTGTTCGTTGATGTGTGCGAACGAATTTTCAAGGGGGCCTTTGATCTGAAAGCATCATCCTACGTAGACGAAGGCATTCCATTTATTCGCATCGCGGATATTCAGAAAAACACTATTGACTTAAGACAAGCGGTCTACATAAGTGAAAGCACATATTTGCAGCACAAGGGGACTGAACTGACTTGCGGTGATATTGTCTTTTCAAAGGTTGGTACTATCGACCGTATCGCTGTAATTCCCAAGACGATTCCACGGTGTATCATTAGCCAGAACAATGTTGGTGCAAAGTTGCGCTCAAATGTAGTTCATTCAGCCTATGCTCTTGCTCTTCTGACGACGAATTACGCGATGGGAAAAATACGAGCAGGGAGTAAGAAGGCCGTTCAAGATAAGTTAGTTTTGGAAGAGTTGCGAAAGCTTCCTTTCATGCTTCCCACTCTCGACCTTCAGCACGAGTTCGCCCGTCGCGTTGCCGCCGTCGATAAACTGAAAACCGCCCACGGCGCCTCGCTGGCAGAGTTGGATGCGCTGTTCGCCGCGCTTCAGCACCGCGCATTTCGGGGGGAGCTATGAACTTAGACTTTCAACTTGTTGACTCAGGCTGGGACCGCGTGTTGCATGAAGCGAGAGCAACGGATCGTTCCGAACTACGCATTATTTGCCCCTTTATCAAGAAGGGTGTAGCGGAACGGTTGTTAATCAGCGGTCGTCCGCAGCTCATTCAAGTCATTACACGATTTGACCTTAACGGATTCTCTGATTGTGTGAGTGATTTGTCTGCTTTGCGGCTGTTGCTGGAGAATGGGGCGGAGATTCGTGGTGTGAAAAATCTCCACGCGAAGGTCTATCTTTTCGGCAAGAGCAGAGCCATTGTGACTTCT
>JABWAN010000808.1 GCA_013361015.1 Candidatus Zhuqueibacterota bacterium
CGTCGCCCGGAACCTCACCAAGGTGTACCCGATGGGCGAGGTGGAGGTGCACGCGCTCCGCGGCGTGGACTTCGACCTCTACCCGCGCGAAGCGCACGGTTTTGCGGAACGCAATCATCAACTCTTTTCTATCAAACGTAATCTCGAATGGTTCGAGAAATACGTGAAGAACGCGGCGACGAGGGCGGCGCTGCCGAACTGAACGCGGAGCCGCTGCACGTTTAAGCTTGCCATGAGAAAATCATGCAGCCCTTTACCATTTCATTTCCAGGCGGGCAGCATGCACTTGGCGTGAGCGTGACCGAGAAGAAGGAGCTCGCCAGTGCCTTCAAGTTACTCGGCTTGCACGCTTCTCGCCCGGTTCTTGTTTTGGTGGGAGGTGCTTCCGGTCTCGACGCGCAACACAAGGCCGGCATTCAAAACATTTTGCAGACGCTCGCACAAATCGCCCAGCATTTGCAAGCAGCCCTGCTAGATGGCGGAACGCGGTCCGGTGTCATGGCGCTAATGGGAGAAACGTACAGCAATGGCAAACATAGTTTTCCATTGATTGGCGTCGCGGTCGAGCGTAAGGTGCGTTGGCCCGGTAATGACAAGCCGGAGGCTCATAAGGAGGTTGAGCCGCGTCATACGCATTTTCTTTTCGTTCCCGGCAGTGAATGGGGAGAGGAGTCGATTTGGCTCACGGAGAGCGCGAGCGCGCTGGCGCTCTCACAACCTTCGCTTACCATTTTGATTAACGGCGGAGAAATTTCGCGTCAGGATGTGCTGCTCAGCTTGCAAGCCGGACGACCGGTGCTTGTTGCGGCCGGCACCGGCCGTCTCGCCGATGAATTTGCCGCATCTCCCCCTTCACCATTACTGCACGTGGTTGCAGCAACCGATCTCAATGCGCTTTCTTCTAAACTACTTGCTCTGCTAACCAGGAGTTGAGTTATGTCGACGAATGTGGTCACCAAACCCGATCTCCAAACTTTGTTGCAAAACCTCACATTGGATGAAATAAAAAAGAATGCCTTGCAAGGCCGTTGGCTGGATCAAATGAAATGGATGTCGGGCCGGGCCAAGCACACAAAGAGTTGGTATTTTCGTTTGCGACTCACCGCAATCATCGGGGGATTGTTAATTCCGGCGTTGGTGAGTGTTAACAATTTCAAAGTGGGTGCGACTGAATTTGAGGTGAAGTGGGTCGTTTTTGCACTAGGTTTGATCGTAGCGATTTGCGGTGCGGTGGAAGAATTTTTTCGTTTCGGCGAGCGTTGGCGGCATTATCGCCAACATCTCGAGGCGCTCAAAACCGAGGGCTGGCAATTCGTGCAACTCATCGGCAATTATTCGAGCGAACAATATCCCACGCATGCTGCGGCCTATACCAAATTCGCCACGCGCATCGAAGAGATTCTGCAGCGCGAAGTCGGTGTGTATGTGACGGAGGTGATGGCGAAGAAAGACGAGAAAAAGCCGGAGCCCGCAATCATGGCCGCCCAGACAAATGAATACGACGTGCCACAAAATGCAAAAGTCCTCCCGAACGGATGAGAATTGCGAACGAAGCTTCAAAATCGTTTGACGGTTTTTGTTTGTGGAGATTTTCTTGGCGCATAATCGCGTTTACTGGGGCGCTGCGGTGCTGTCGATACGCGGCGTTATTGCTTCCGGTGCTTGCTCCACCCAAAGATATTCGACCTCGAACCGAAAATTTCCGGCGCTCGCTTCATGCACGAGGCGGTCTATTCGTTCTTGTGCAGTGCGCTTGGTCTCTTGCAAGAGACCGTGCCGCAGGGCTTTCGCTGTGGCCTCAGCCTTCATATCATTCACGGCCGTTTCCATATCCTGCTCGTTGATGGCATTCCACCAACCGCTCTCCGCTTTCATGACCTCATACTTGTCCGTTTCGAATGACAACAATTCTGGCGCGGGCAGCACGACGCGCACTTGACATACTCCTTTTTCCGCCTCGTTGAGGTCGACGGCAATGCCTCGCTGGGTCAAATCGAATCCCGCTTTCGCCGTGAAGAAGCCCTTGAGATGAAGCTCTTTGGTGCTCATCATCCAAGTGTCGGTGGCAAAGTAGTCATGATAAACGGGTTCCGTGAGCACCGCTACTTCGAGTATTGGACGCGCCTCCTGAATGACCACCGTGCTGTTGATGGTTACTTTGGGGGTGACGTGGAATATACTCTCGACTCCTTTTGCGATGCTTGCGCCGGCTTTGGAGAGAGCCGCTTGCGAGGGTTTCATTACCATAAAATAAAAGGCCGCGAATCCGGCGCAGCATAGCAACGCGATGCTGAAAAGAGCTAGAAAAAACTTTTTCATTTCGCTTCCTTCAAAATCTCCAATGCGGCCAACCTTCCCGGTGCGCCGGTGATGCCACCGCCTGGGTGCGTGCCGGAGCCGCATTGATAGTAGTTGCGAATCGGCGTGCGGAACTTCGCGTAGCCCGCGGCGGGTCGTAGGAAGAAGAGTTGTGACAGCGTCAGCTCGCCTTGAAAGATGTTGCCTTGCGAAAGCCCCACGGTTTGTTCAATGTCCCATGGCGTCATCACTTGGCGATGCAGAATAATGTCTTTGAGATTGGGAATGTACTCCGCGAGCGTGTTCACGACCGCATCGCCGAAGGCCTCGCGCTTTTGTTCCCACGTGCCTTCGCGCAATCGATACGGCGCATATTGCACGAAGCACGACATCACATGCTTGCCCGGCGGCGCCATGTCGGGATCGATCACGGAAGGGAGAATAACGTCGATATACGGCTTGTGCGAGAAGTCGCCGTACTTCGCGTCGTCATACGCGCGCTCGAGGTAGTTAATGCTCGGGCTGATGGAAAACGCGCCCGCGAGATGCGGGCCTGCGCCGGGCATGCACGCGAAATTCGGCAGCGCGTCGAGCGCCAAATTCACTTTGCCCGAGGAGCCGCGAATGTTGAATTTTTGAATCGCGCTGACGAGATCGTCGGGCAATTGTTTGGGGTCAACAAGCTTGAGAAATGTGAGCTTCGGATCGAGGCTCGAGACGATCACGTTCGCATAGTACTCCTCGCCGTTTTGCAGCACGACGCCAATGGCCGCGCCGTTCTTCACCATGACGTTCGTAACCGACGCTTCCGTGCGAATCTCAACGCCGAATGCTTTGGCGGAATTTGCAATGGCATTCGCGAGGCCGCCAGTGCCGCCCTTTGCAAAGCCCCACGCGCGAAACGCACCGTCGATCTCGCCCATGTAATGATGGAGCAACACATACGCCGTGCCCGGCGAGCGTGGCCCGAGAAACGTGCCGATAATGCCGCTCGAAGAGAGCGTGGCCTTGAGCACTTCGGTTTCGAACCATTCTTCCAAAAAATCCGCGGAGCTCATGGTCATCAACTTCGTGAGCAGATAAAGATTTTCTTCGCCCAAGCCGCGCATATGTTTGGCGAGACCCGTGAGCCCCATA
>JABWAN010000809.1 GCA_013361015.1 Candidatus Zhuqueibacterota bacterium
GCGCTGCGATCCACGACCAGGTCTTTGAGCACCGGAAACGGTTTCGCGCGCCACGGCTCCACATAAATGTGATCGCCGTCTTTGAAGCTGCGCATGTAAAGCTGGCATGTCGTAATCGCCTTCTCCGGGCCGTGCGCGATGCCGTTGATGACCAACGAGCACATGCCGCAAATGCCCTCGCGGCAATCGTGATCGAACGCAATCGGATCTTCGCCTTTCGCAATCAACGCTTCATTCAACACATCCAGCATTTCGAGAAACGACATGTCGCCGGTGATTTGCGGCGACTCATACGTCACCATTTTGCCCGAAGCTTGAGCATGGGCTTGCCGCCAAACGTGCAAAGTCACTTTCATTATTTGTAGCTCCTCTCTGCCAAATGGACGAATTCGAAGTTCAACGGCTCTTTGTGCAGCACGGGCTTCTTGCCCTCGCCTTGATATTCCCACGCGCTCACGTAGCAATAATTCGCATCGTCGCGCTGGGCTTCGCCTTCGCCGGTTTGATACTCTTCGCGAAAGTGGCCGCCGCAGGACTCTTTGCGATCGAGCGCATCGTGACACATCAATTCTGCCAGCTCGAAAAAGTCTGCCACACGCAGCGCCTTTTCGAGCGAGGTGTTGAACTCTTCATTCTTACCCAACACGGCGACATTCTTCCAATATTCTTCACGCAAAGCGGGAAGCTCTTGCAGATTCTTGTTCAACCCGGCGTCATTGCGCGCCATGCCGCAGCGTTCCCACATGAGTGTGCCCATCTCGCGATGGAACGAATCCACCGAGCGTTTGCCTTTGAGACTGAGCAGCGTGTTGATGCGGGTTTGCACCTCCGCTTCAGCTTGTTTGAATTCCGGGCGATCGGTGCTCAGCTTCTTCGGCTTGGCGCTCGCGAAGTAGTGGCCGATGGTGTAAGGCAGAATGAAATAGCCGTCGGCCAAGCCTTGCATGAGCGCGCTCGCGCCGAGACGATTCGCGCCATGATCGGAAAAGTTCGCTTCGCCGATCACAAAGAGACCGGGAATATTGCTCATCAAATTGTAATCCACCCACAAGCCGCCCATGGTGTAATGCGGCGCGGGATAGATGCGCATCGGCGTTTTGTAAGGATTCTCGCTGGTGATCTCGTGATACATGTCAAAGAGGTTGCCATAACGTTCGCGAATGACGTGCTCGCCAAGGCGGCGAATGGCGTCGGAAAAATCCAGATACACGCCGCGCTTGCTTTCGCCTACGCCGCGACCGTCGTCGCAGGCTTCCTTGGCCGCACGCGAAGAAATATCGCGCGGCGCGAGATTGCCGAAGCTCGGATATTTGCGTTCGAGATAATAATCGCGCTCGTCTTCAGGAATGTCTTGCGGCGCGCGCGTGTCGCCGCGTTTCTTCGGCACCCAAATACGGCCGTCGTTGCGCAGCGATTCCGACATGAGCGTGAGCTTGGATTGATAATCGCCGCTCACCGGAATGCACGTCGGATGAATTTGCGTGTAACACGGATTGGCGAACGCTGCGCCGCGTTTATACGCGCGCCAAATCGCGGTGGTGTTGCAGCCCATCGCATTGGTGGAGAGGAAGAAGACGTTGCTATACCCGCCGGTGGCGAGCACGACCGCATCGGCGATGTGTGACTCGATTTTGCCCGTCACCAAGTTGCGCGTGACAATTCCGCGCGCGACGCCGTCAATTACGACGAGATCGAGCATTTCCGTGCGCGGAATCATTTGCACGGCGCCGGCACCGACCTGGCGCGCCAGCGCCGAATAACAACCGAGCAAAAGCTGCTGGCCGGTTTGGCCGCGCGCATAGAACGTGCGCGAAACTTGCGCGCCGCCGAAGGAACGATTGTCAAGCAAGCCGCCGTAATCACGCGCGAAGGGCACGCCCATCGCCACGCATTGATCGATGATATTCGCGCTCACTTCCGCGAGCCGATAGACGTTTGCTTCGCGGCTGCGAAAATCGCCGCCCTTGATCGTGTCGTAAAACAATCGATACACGCTGTCGCCGTCATTTTGATAATTCTTCGCAGCGTTAATTCCGCCTTGCGCCGCAATGCTGTGCGCGCGGCGCGCGCTATCTTGAAAACAGAAGGCTTTGACGTTGTAACCCAGCTCCGCCAGTGAAGCCGCGGCCGAGCCGCCCGCGAGTCCGGTGCCAACCATGATGATTTCAAACTTCCGCTTGTTGGCCGGATTCACCAGCTTCGATTCGAATTTGTGATTTTCCCATTTCTTTTCGAGCGGGCCGGAGGGAATCTTTGCGTCAAGTTTCATTTCACATACCTCCGACAGGTTTGATGAGACCCAACAAAACTCCGAGCGGAACTGAAACGAAGCCCAAACATACGAGCCACGTCACCGCCGGCGCGACCACTTTGGCGATGGCATTGACCTTGGGATGATTCCAGCCCAGCGATTGCAGCCAGCTCGCTGCGCCGTGGCTGAGATGCGCGAACAAGAGCACTATCGCGAGAATATAGCCGCCGGCCACGAGCACATTTTGAAAGCCATACACGACCATATTAAATACGTCCGGACGACCCTGTGCGTCACGCAAGGCAAAGTGCTCGGGGTTCGTCACGCCGAGAGTAAAATGCAGTAGATGATACACCAGAAAGGCAAGAATGATCAAGCCGCTGATCACCATCGTGCGCGAAGCGAGCGTCGCCTTTACCGTGTTTTTGGAAACATAGCCGACCGGCCGCGCCGCGCGATTCTTGAGCTTCAAACGAATCCCATCGATCACATGAAAAACAAAAAAGCCGATGATGCCCAGGCGCGCGACCCAGAGCAGCAACGGCACTTTGCGCAACGTGACAGCATAGTTGTTCATGGCCTCTTGCCCGATGAACATTTGCAAATTACCGGTCATGTGAATAAGGACAAAAAGCACCAATCCCAAACCGGTGAGCGCCATGATCACTTTGCTGCCGATGGAAGACTTCACCGCAGCAGAGATTTCACTCATCCACGTTCTCCTTCCTTTTCCTTTGAGGTAGATTGCTTCTGATAAGGCCTGCTTGCACAAAATGAACATCCATCCATGAGTCAAATTAAAACTCTCGGCGAGAGTTGCAAGGGATTTTCCAATGGCGGAACCATGCTGGAATAATATCACATTGCCCCAATATTCTTGCTCGCGTTTCCCGCCGTAAGTGCACAGCGTGCACAATTTCTTCGCCGGCTTTCTGCAATTTTGCACCAGTGCAAGCGCCAACCTACGCCCGCGGTTGAAACCGCAGGCTAAAAGTTGCAGGTCGTCTAAGGAATGACGCATCTTTCGTGTCGAATGCTAGCTTGTTCTTTTTGTTCTGTCGCTGCTGCACCGAGGTGCGTTCTCCGCTTGTTTACCGAGGTGGCCTCTGCGAGCGAAGTGGCTTGGAGCCAAGAGCATGAGCGTCTCAGCTTGAACATAAGAGTTGCAAAGAAAATCCTGCAG
>JABWAN010000810.1 GCA_013361015.1 Candidatus Zhuqueibacterota bacterium
TTCTTTGTTCTCGCGCATCAAGGCTTGAATCGCATCAAGGAGCCAGTAGAACACTTGCGCCTTTTTGCGCGGCAGTCCTTTGATTTTGGGCGGCTCGCCCGCGGGCCGGAACAAATCTTCATAGAAAAGGAATTCGTCGCAATTGCTGATAAGCAACGCGGACGATGCTTCCTTGCGTCCGACGCCGATCACGGTTTTGCCGTTCTCTTTGAGCTTCGAAACGAGCGGGCTGAAATCCGAATCGCCGGAGAGGATGGCGAAAATGTTAATATGCTCTTTAGCGTAGCACATTTCCATCACATCCACAACGAGATGAATATCCGCGGAATTTTTACCGGTGAGCTTGCGGTGGGGAATTTCGATCAACTCGATGGCGGCTTGATGCAGCGATTCTTTTTCTTTGGGATAGGCCTGCCAATCACAGTAGGCTTTCTTCGCAACGATCTTGCCTTTTTCCAGCAAGCGTTCAAGAATCTTGTTGATGTCGAAGGCGATGCCGGATTGGCGGTCGCCCAATACGAGGTTTTCAAGGTCGATAAAGACGGCGATTTTGTTTTCCAAGTTTGTCCTTTCTTTGGTGAGTCCTAGTGAATCAAAACCTCACGCAAAGGCGCAAAGACGCAAAGGCAACGCAAAGAAAAGCTTTGCGGGTTCTTTGCGCCTTTGCGGCTTTGCGTGAGCGTCTTTTAATCATTTCTGCGCGGTTTCATACTCCGCTTGCAGGCGCGCCATCAAATCTTTGCGGCGATCATAAAGCCGTTTCGGTTTGCGCGGTGCGTGTTTCGATAACGCGTACGCAACCAAAATCGGCATCACAATGGTCGAGTCGCAATAACACACCACGGTGTCGGGCAGTTTGTCGGGATCGACTTTGCCCCAGCTCACGGCCTCCGCGGGTGTGGCTCCGGAAAGCCCGCCGGTATCGGGCCGCGCATCGGTGAATTGCAAAAAGTAGTCGTGGCCCTTCTCCGCGATTTGCATCACCTCCTGCAATTGCGGCTCGGTTTGTAGCATGAAATTTTTCGGCGAGCCGCCGCCAAAAATGAGCACGGCGCTTTTGCCGTCGTTGCGTTTCGCATCGAGCACGATGGCCGCGGTTTCATTCACATCGGCATTTACGTCGTACATCAGTTTGTTGCCCGCCAATGCTTGCGCGGCCACGTTCATGCCAATGGACGAGTCGCCCGGCGAGGAAGTATAGATCGGCACGGCATGTTCATAAGCCGCAGCTAGAATGGAAGTTCGTTTCTGTTTCAACTCCTTTTCGCGCGCGGCTACGTACTTGCCTGCCAGGTAATGAAATTCCGCGGTGCTCATTGGCCGCTGGAACTCGGGCGCTTGAATGATCTGGCGATAAAATGCATCGGTATCGAGCAGCACATGATAGTCAAAAAAGATATCATAGATACGCACGACGCCCTCTTCGCGCAGAACCACATCATTCGCTTGATGCGTGCCCTGATGCATGGACAAGCCGAGTCCGAAATGCGTATCGTGATAAAGATTCGCGCCGGTGGAGACGATCCAATCCACGAAGCCGTTTTCAATAAGCGGAATGATCGCGGACATGCCGAGGCCCGCGGGCGAGAGCGCGCCGGTGAGGCTCATGCCGATGGTCACGTCCGGCGCGAGCATTTTTTCCGTGAACAGCCGGCAGGCCTCGTGCAAGCGTGCCGCATTGTAAGCATAAAAAGTCTGCTCTACTAATTCGGCAACTGTCATGTTCGGCTTGATCGCTTGTGGAGAGATTTTGCGTCCGGAGAGAAAGCGGCTGGGCGAAGGCATGCTATTTTCCTTTCGACGAATCAAGTGGTTTGCTGTGGGAGCGCACGACGAGCACGGAACAGGGCGCTTTATTTACGACCCGATCCGTGGTCGAGCCGAGCAATAGTTCGCCGAAACCGTGATGGCTTTGACTGGCGAGCACAATGAGATCAGCCTTCAACTCTTCCGCCAGCTTGATGATTTCCGTCGCCGGCTTGCCGTCGCGCACCATAAATGTGATGTTGCTGCGGGTTCTTTTTGCGGCAGGAATCTGGCGCTCCAATTTCGTTCGGGCCTCGTCGAGTTTTTTTTGATTGTACTTCCTCACCTGGTCGAGATTCACGCGCAGCATCATCATCTCTTCATTGGTGATGGGCAGATCCGGAATCACGGTACACACCCACAATTTGGCCTGATTGGCCTCCGCCAAGCTTTGAGCTGGTTTGATCGCGGCATTTCCTGCCGGAGACAGATCCGTGGCAACCAAAATTCTTCGTAATCGCGACATGAGGCGCAGCGCTCCTTTCTCTGGATACTATTCGGGTTTCTCTTCCGCACTCGAGGCCTCAGCCGGAGCGGCCTCTTCAACGTCGGCCGCACCGATTTCGACTTTGCGCGCAATCGTCAAAAAGCCGGTGTGACCGATCATGCGCAATTCCGGCCGCACCGACATCGGCTCGACATTCCAGCGGCGAAACATGGTTTCGAAAGTCATGACCGCCATAAAGCCGCGCGTCACGCGCAACGACTCGACGAATGATTTCACTTGAAAGACCGTCGGGGAATAGCTGCAAATAATGCCGCCGGTCCGCAATTTGGGCGCGGCCAGATGCACCACACGCCACGGCTCGGGCAAATCGAGCAAGACACGATCGACCTCCTCTTCCTCAAATTGTTCATAGATGTTCGTCTCGCGCACGATATGATTGGGCGTCTCGCCGATAAAGTTGCGCATATTGCGTTTGGCATTCTCGATGAAATCGCGGCGGACTTCGTAACTGATGACGGTGCCCTCCGGCCCAACCATGCGCAACAGCGTCGTTGCCAGCGCGCCGGAACCCAAACCCGCCTCGACGACTTTCGCGCCCGGATAGATATCCGCGTATTGCAAAATCACGCCGAGGTCCTTGGGATAGATAACCGTGGCGCCGCGCGGCATGTTGACGACGTGATCGTTGAGCGTGGGACGAAACACCCAATACTTCACTTCGCGCTGCGAACGCAGCAAAAAACCTTCATGGCGGCCGAGGATCTCATCATGAGGCAACATGTCGCCGCGAATATTGGTCTTTTTACCGGGCCGAAGCAGATCGTAGTAGACGCGTTGCTTGCGATCATAGAAAATCACGGGGTCATTTTCAGCAAACGGCAGGCTGGGATTTTTCATGTTCATCTTTCAATTTGGGTACACGCAGTCGCTCGCTCTTGAAGCGCGCAATGCGCTGACACGCTAATTTCATGTGCGCGTATCTTGGCGACCGACAAATTTGGTTGCGGCGAACGCCTGTGCGGCCGTGTGCTTGAAGATTTTCTCCACAGCTTGCGACAGCGCCGCCTGGCGTAAAGGCTCCATATCAAGTTTGGCTTCGGCTTGCAGCACACGATCGAGCTTCGTCCGTTCCGGGAAGGGGACGCGGGCGATCCCGGGCTCGGTGGCCACGAGGTT
>JABWAN010000811.1 GCA_013361015.1 Candidatus Zhuqueibacterota bacterium
TTACCTCACCTTTATCTTTTCAAGCTAGGTGACTTCAAAGCGATGGCATCCTGCCATCGAGGTGATATTTTCAAGCGAACGGTGTTTCAATCTCATCGTTCGCAAGAGCGCTTTCGTTCGTAGTAGCGCCTTCAGGCGCAGACTTCACAGAACAATCGGCTCCTAAAGGAGCAACTACGAACGTCAACCAATCGAGCATATAAAATGAAACCCACTCTTCCTCAACTCAAACGCTGCCTGTTCGTTGCACTCTGCTTTCTTCTATTAACCAACACGAGCCAAGCCCAAGACCTCGACACGCAACAAGACATGACGATTGACGCAAAAACGCGCACTGCCGTTATCGAAGGCGCCATCCGCGCGCTCAACGAGAACTATGTCTTTCCCGAAGTCGCGAAGCAAATGGAGCAGGCGCTACGCGGCCGCATGCAGCGCAAAGAGTATGACGTAATCACGAGCGCGCGCACATTGGCGAACACGCTCACGCAGCACTTGCAAGAAGTGAGTCGCGACAAACACCTGCGCGTGAATTACAGCTTCGAGAAACTGCCGGAGTTCAATTCGAATGAAGAACCGGAAGCTGAGCGCGCGCGGCGGCAAGCCTTTCAACGGCAAGTCAATTTCGGCTTTGAGAGAGTCGAGCGTCTGCGCGGCAATATCGGCTATATTGATCTCCGCGGCTTCATGAATGCCGAGGCCGGCAGCGAAACCGTCGCCGCGGCGATGAACTATCTCGCCAATACCGACGCGCTGATTTTCGATCTGCGTCAAAACGGCGGCGGCCAGCCCGAAATGGTCGCCCTCATCTCAAGCTATCTCTTTGAGCAACCCACGCATTTGAACGACATCTACTCTCGCCCTGAAAACAACACGCGCGAATTTTGGACGCAAGCCGAGGTGCCCGGCAAAAAATATCTCGGCAAGGAAGTTTACGTACTCACCAGCCGCTACACTTTCTCCGCGGGAGAAGAGTTCACGTATAATCTCAAAAACCTAAAACGCGCGACCATCATCGGCGAAGTCACGGGCGGCGGCGCGCATCCCACGAGGCCGCATCGCCTCAACGAGCATTTCACTATCGGCGTGCCCTTCGCGCGCGCGATCAATCCCATCACCAAAACCAACTGGGAAGGCACAGGCGTGCAGCCGGATGTTGCCGTGCCGAGGGAGCAAGCGCAACACGTTGCGCATATCGCTGCGCTCAAAAATATTTTAGCGACGACGACGGAAGCGCAACAGCGCGAGCAATTGCAAAGCGCGTTCGCCTCCGCGCAGCGCGAGTTGGATAAAATGAATACGCCACTTGCCGCTGCGCCTTCCCTCGCGCCCATCGAGGGCGTGACTTTGCCCAATACTGCCGCGGCCAAAACACTGAGCGCTTTTCTCACCGCATTCAATACCGGCGACTTGGCGACGCTGCGTCGCTTTCATGAAAAGCGCGGTGGCAATCCCAACAACGCGCAGGCGGACATGGATTTCTTTTCACAATGCGGCGGCCTGAAGCTGCACAGCGTCACCAACTCGAGCGAGTATGAAATCGAAACGCTTGTGCAAGCCAAGCGCGATCAACGCTGGTTAAGTTTCGGCATCACGGTGGCGACAAACGCGCCGCACGGCCTCGACGATATTCGCGTGCGGCCCGCAAGCGCGCCGAGTGATGCTGGGAAGAAAGAATAACGATAAAGAAAAGACCTCACGCAAAGGAACCGCAAAGGAAAAGCCTTTCTTTGCGATAACTATGCATCTCTGCGACTTTGCGTGCGCTTTTAAATTTTTAGCATGCCTACTTTAGGAGAGACCTTCATGTTCAAACTGATCGTCGAAAAAGAACTGCGTGAGATCATCGGCTCCACGAAATTCGCGGTGACGTTCGGCGTCGCGGCTGTGCTCATTCTGCTCACGTTTTATGTGGGCGCGAAGAACTATCAAGTGAGTCGCGCGCAATATGAAGCCGCGAAGAAAGAGAACTTGCGCAAGATGGAAGGCCAAACCGATTGGCTCATGGTGCGTAACCATCGCATCTTTCTGCCGCCGCAGCCGCTCGCGATTCTCGTCACCGGCATTTCGAACGACGTGGGCCGCACGATCGAAGTGGCCGGTCGCGGCGAACTGGCCGCGCAAGAAAGCCGCTTCAACGAAGACCCGATCTTCGCGGTGTTCCGCTTTTTGGATTTGGATTTCATCTTTCAAATCGTGCTCTCGCTGTTTGCGATTCTGTTCGCGTATGACGCGGTGAGCGGCGAGAAAGAGCGCGGCACGTTGCGTTTGTCGTTCGCGAATAACCTGCCGCGCGGCACGTTCATTCTCGGAAAAATTTCCGGCTCGTTCCTCGCGCTCGGTGTGCCGCTGCTCGTTCCAATTTTGCTCGGCTGTGTGCTGTTGCCGCTCATGGGCGCGCCGATGACGAGCGACGATTGGCTCAAGCTCGGCCTCATCATTCTTGCAGGCCTGCTCTACTTCGGCGTATTCCTCACACTCTCGGTTTTTATGTCAGCGCTCACGCAGCGCTCTTCGCATTCATTCTTGCTACTGTTGGTGATGTGGGTGTTCACGGTGCTCATTATCCCTCGCGCTGCGGTGTTGATTGCGGGTCGCGCGGTGGAGGTGCCCTCGGTCGATCAAATCGCGGCGCAGAAAAATCGCTTGCGCTCGCAAATGTGGGAGGAAGATCGCAAGCGCATGAGCGAGTTCAAGCCGACGCCGAGCACGAATCCCGCGGACATGATGCAAGAGTTCAACGAGTTCATGCAAAAGAACGCGGAGGAGCGCGACAAGAAAATGCGCGAGCTGGCTTCGCGTTTGAATGAAGAGCGCCGCAATCGCCAACTCGTGCAAGAACGCGTGGCATTCAGCCTCGCGCGCGTTTCGCCGAGCGCGGTGTTCTCGCTTGCTGCGACAACTTTGGCGAGCACGGGGCTTGATCTCAAAGAGCATTTTGTGAATGAAGCCACGGCGTATCAACAATCGTATGCGAGCTTCATCAAAGAAAAGACCGGCATGAATCTCGGCGGCGGGTTTATGGTTATGCGTGTGACCACCGGCAACGAAGAAGAGAAGAAGCCGATTGACCCGCTCGAACTGCCGGAGTTCACGTATCACGAACAGCCGCGTGCTCGCGTCATTCAAGCGGCATGGTTTGATTTCAGCTTGCTAGCAGGATTCAATCTGCTGTTCTTCGCCGGCGCGTTTGTGGCGTTTTTGAGGTATGATTTGAGGTGAGAAGGCAAGGGGCAAGGGGCAATAAGGAGAAGACAACTTACCTCTCGCTGTCACTCGGAAGAATCTTCCCTCGTGCTTGAGACACAGCCTGTTTTGAGAGATGTACCGAGTGCTAGGGAAGTTCCTTACAGGATGACAATTTATAAGGGAGACATTGTCAATCAACCTAGAGCAGCAAAAAATATTCGACACTGAAATTCCCGCGCAAATA
>JABWAN010000812.1 GCA_013361015.1 Candidatus Zhuqueibacterota bacterium
GAAAGAATAGGATACCCTACTCAAAAGCCCGAAGAATTACTAGAGAAAATTATTCAAGCCAGCAGCAATAAGGATGACGTAATAGCTGATTTCTTCTGCGGCGGCGGGACCACGCCCGCCGTAGCTCAACGCCTCAATCGTCGCTGGATTGCCTGTGACCAATCACGCATTGCCGTTGCCATCACTGCCGACCGCCTCGCAAAAGTCGTTAAAGAAAAAGTCGGCACACTCTTTCCCGTGCCTGATTTTACAGTGGAACACTGGGGCATTTACGAAGCGCCCAAGTTGGAGCAATACAGCTTGTCAAAATTCCGCGACTTCGTGGTGCAAGCCTTTGGCGGCAGGCCGGAGGCTGTATCTGCATCCGTTCACGGCACAAGGCACGGGGTTCCGCTTTATGTTGGCGAACCTTCGCGGCGCTCGCAGATCAAAAAAGAAGAAGTCGCGCGTTTTGCCAAAGCCGTGTTCGATGATCGCCATGCCAATCACGGCATTATGCTGGCATGGACGTTCAGCAGAGAAGCCCAGGAAGCGGCAAGAATCTTTGCGGCCCGCGAAAACAAGCGCATTGACTTTGTGCGCCTGAATCTGGTGCGTTTGGAATCGCAAGAGTTTCGTCAGCATGTAACGGAGAAGCATGAAGATTATGGCCCGCTGCTCTGTTTCATTCAACCACCGGAAATTCGTTTGCACACCAGCCGTTTACGTTTATTAACGTACCGGTTTGATGTTTCGGAATCCGTCAGCTTGAACCAAGATGGTGAGATCGCCAACGTGCAATGGGATTTCAATCACAAACCGGGAAAGTTTTCTTCGACGCCGGGCTACACTTTTCTGCGTGACAAGAAAAGCGGATTGCCGGTTTTGGTGGTTGAGTATGAATTCCCCCGCGCCGGAGAATTCACCATTGCGTGCTCGGTACAGGACAATCAAGGCGGCGAGCGCACTGAAATCAGAATCATACAGGCGGAATGAATGCACAACCTCTTTGCGCCCTACGAACAGGATTTCAATGCCTGGTGGGCTTCTAGAGAATTTCCACAGGTTTCTGCTCAGACTCGCGATTTTCTCAGCCATCTCACTCGACCAGACGCGCCTCGTCGTTTATGGCGGCATCAAGAAGAAGCTTTGCTGCGCGCGGTTTATGCCTATGAATTGCTGGGCTGGGATGAACTGCTGCTCAATATCGTCACCGGTGGCGGTAAAACCGCTGTGATTGGTTCTGCCATCGCCTGGCTCAAACTCTGCCACAATCTGCACAAGTTTATTCTGCTTTGCCCGAACACGATTGTGCGCGATCGTTTGGAAGATGATTTCAAGGGAGAGAAAATCTTTCGCGATTTCGGCTTCTTTCCTGAAAGTTCGGAGCATTATCTCAAAGAGTTGACTCTGCACGTCATGGAAACGAAAGTCGGGCCGCAGGGCATTCGTGATCACGGGATTGTGCTGGGCAACATTCAACAGCTCTATCAATTCAATATCAGCGGCCAGCGCAATCTCGCGGTATTGATGAACGACAGTGACAAGATTGCCATCTTTAACGACGAGGCGCACAATACGCCGGCGGCAGAGTATGACAGCGCTTTGTTCGCGCTCAAACGTCTTGCCAAATTCCGGCTGGACACCACCGCGACACCTGATCGCGCCGATGGCCGGACGCCGGATTCAAAGATGATCTTTGAATATGGCATCACAGATGCACAAGCTGAAGCGCCGCCGATTATCAAAAACATTGTGGTTTATCAGCCGCGCCTCGCTTCAGTCGAATTGACTTACACCAATTTGGAAACCGGCGAGCGGCGCACGGTGGATGAAATGGATGAAGAGTTCGAGAAGATTGAAAAAGGCTTGAGTGCCACGCAATGGGTCACGGATCCCGATCCCATGCGCAAACAAATTCGCATTGCGCTGGATCGTTTGCAAGAGCAGGAACGCCGTGCACAAACTTTCGGCAAGGGAAAATATGCGCCGATTCTCTTTGTCGTTGCCATCACGATCAAAGATGCCGAACAGGCGTGTGACATGCTGAATAAGGAATTCGGAATCCCGGCTTTGCTCGTGACCGAAGAATCCACCCAAGAAGAACGCCGAGAAGCACGAAAGTTGGGCAAACCGGGCGCTCCTTACAAAGCAGTGGTGAGCGTGTTGATGTTGCGCGAGGGCTGGGATGTGCCAGCGGTCTCGGTCATTTTGCTGTTGCGTAAGTTTTCCTCGCGAGTTTACGGCCAGCAGGTGGTCGGCCGCGGTTTGCGTTTGAATGTGCGGGATGAAGACATTCAGGAAATTTGCGCCATCGTCGATCATGAAAAACTCAAGCATGACTGGCTATGGGAAATGGTAGGCGCAAAAGTAAGGAAGAATGTCGATCAGTTGAGTTTGTTCGGCGATGAAGAATTACCGCCGAAGCGCAAGCCGCAGGAAATGGCAAAGCCACATTTGGTGATTACCATTCCCGAACCTGTTGAAGACGAGAAAACCGATTTTGAGGAAGAACTGCAGACAATCGTTGTTGAAATCAGTGATTATCCGAACTGGGAAAGTGTTTTGGATAGTTTCGACTACACGGTTGAGACGGAAATCACCAAGGTGGTTATTGATGCCGTTACCAAACGAGTTTTAGACGATGATAAATTTGTAGAAACACATGCACCGCCCAACGATTCCGGAGAAATGGCAGCGCCAGCCGAAACTCAAAATATTGCCGAGCTTGCGAATTTACTCAAGAATAGTATACGTGATATTGCTGGAAACCTACTGGCAGAAGAAGGAATAGGTTGGCACGAATTGGGTTATTTTTACGGCGTGCTAATTGCTCATGTGAGCAGTCGCATGCTGACGGGAATGACCATTGGCACGGCAAATCTCGAAGAACTGCGGCATGCGTTGAATCGCAGACATCAGTTGGCGCACAATTTCAAAAGCAGGCCAGGGTTGGTGGCGAGCATCGTTAAATATAAAGCGGAGGGTAGACATGCCTAAAAGTGAACGCGGGGATTTTGAGAATCCCGCCAAAAGTGCTTACTCGGTTGAGCGCTACGACTCGTCTTGGGAACTTGCGTATATGAAACGCTTGGAGAAAGACAATACCGTCGCGAAATGGACGAAATGTCACGGTATCACGATTCGGTACGTGACCGAAGCCGGCAACATGCGCGGATATCGTCCAGATTTTCTAATTGAACGAGTTGATGGCACAATAGAATTGCATGAAATCAAAGGCGGGCAATTTCTCAAAAATCCAGACACCATCCGTAAACATGAAGCCGCCAAACAATGGTGTCGCCGGCGTGGCATGAGTTTTATCGTAATAACCAAGTGAAAACGTTCTAGGCGAAGTCAGGCTTGGACTCAACGGGTTACGGTACCATCTCAGCCTCTTGTGTCCAAGCCTGACTTCCCCGCGCTTGTCTTGGACTTGACGAGTCGTG
>JABWAN010000813.1 GCA_013361015.1 Candidatus Zhuqueibacterota bacterium
TTCGATTCAGGGATTATCGAATTGCCGGAGTACCGGGGTGCTGGTGCCATGTTAATGGTCGTCAAACCGTCACTCCAATCGCTCCATCAACTCACATTTACAATCATGAAATAGCCAACTTGGGCAAAATAGGCATGAACGGGGACCGTCGAAACGCGGCGCGTGAAAATATGCCAGCGTGCGCCCCAATGAGACAATATCAATCCGAATACCAGCCAAGCGATGAAATTGCGGACGGGAATTTTTGCCGCACTCCAATGCCAGTATCCCAATTTCATCGCGGCCGGCTCCATGAACGCATCGAAAAGAACCATCAACAAAGCAATGACAACGCTTTGGGCAAGAGGCCGCGCGTCCGGCCATAATTTTTGCGCAAGCGCCGCGGAGCTTAACAACATGCTCAGCCATGCGCACCCGATCGCGACCGGCACATTCCACAGCTGCGGCTGCAGGGTGTCGCCATAGGCATAGCTGCCGAAAATTACGCCGCTTTTTACGCCGGCAACCTCGAGCAAGAAGCTGCACAGCAAAATCGCCGCACTCCATTGCAGAAATTTTCGCCGTTCCGCCCCGCGCTCAGCCGGTGCGCTTTGCACTGCTTCATTTACGCGCAATCTTTCAGGTTGCGTTTTCAAGTATTCGTAACAAAGCAGAAGGCAAATGCCCGCGATCATGGGCGTCGCGAGAATTCGCATTGCCGTTTGGAAAATGCCGAGCGCATGCCACAAACCGCCGGCGAGGAGAAGCACATAGAGCACGGTAATGAGCAAGCGTTCTCGCTTCAAATTTTTCCGCAAAAGAGTTTTCATCGCGAAGCCGCTCGCGCAGTGAAAGTTCTGCCTTTCCATCTTAGCCTGCCGGTCTTATGCCAACGCAATGAATTCAACCCAATCACAATGATCGCCGCGATGGCGACAGGATGGAACACAACGCTCGTGAACAAAGGATGCGCATACCCCAGCGCGAGCAGGAAACGCAACAGCACGTTCACTGCAATCGCGAGGCCCGCCCATTTCGTGTATGGCGCACTCCAAACCAGCAAGTACGGCAATATATGAATGAGAGCGAGTATTGTAATCAACACCAAAAACGGCGCGGTTTGAAATCGCACGAGTCCGAACAGGTTTTTCGAATAGCCTGCCCAGATTCCGCGCACGCTGCTATACATGCGTCCGAAGATTTCGCTTTTGCCACATACGGTGAGAATTCTTTCTCCCATGCGTTTGGCGCGACGGCTCAGTTCCACGTCTTCGACGACTTCGTGGCGTACTTCGGCATGGCCGCCAATGCGCAGGTAAGCTTGCCGTGTGAAAGCCAGCCAGTGACCGTTTGCAGCCGCGAGCGAAGCAGAGCGCGCGAAGTAAGTGAGCCAGAGCGGCAGATAACTATAGACGAACATGTCGAGCACGGGCACGATCAATTTTTCCGCAAAAGTGTGGGTGAGTTGTTGCGAAAAAGCCGAAAGCATGCCCAGCTCGAGCTGTTGCATCCATCCCATCGTGTGCGCGACGGCATGCGGCGCATAACGCAGATCGGCGTCCGTGAAAATGAAGATTTCGCCGCGGGCTCGTAGGCTGAGTTGATGACACGCCCAATTTTTTCCAAGCCAGCCGTGCGGCAGCGCCGCGCCTTGCAGTAATTGAATGCGATGATCCTGTTCAGCATGGCGCTGCACGAGGGCCGCGGTTTGATCGGTGGAGCCGTCATCCAACACAAGGATTTCAAAGTTTGGATAATCTTGCGCGCGCAAATCACCCAGGCAGTCCTCAATTCCAGCCGCTTCGTTGCGCGCGGGAATGAGAAGCGAGACGAAGGGTGAGCTTTGCATGGCCGGAGCGCGCCGCAAGCGAGGGCCGGCAAAAAGATTGAAGAGTGTGACGAGCAAGAGCACACCCAACAACGCGATGAGGCCGTAGAGCAGAGCGATCAAAACGAATTTCCGTTCACGTGAATATCGTTGCTTCAATGAGAATTAGTGTGGACATACTTGATGATTTTGACCTTCTCCAAAGTGACCAGCCCCTCCTTCACGGTTGCATCAATGAAGGGCATAAGCCTGTTGAGATTCTCTTCCGTGTCCACCAACTCGACGATGATAGGCAAATCCAGCGAGAGCCGCAAAATTTTTGCAGTATGAATGCGGCTGTTCGCGCCAAAACCCATGAGACCACGCACAACGGTCGCGCCGGCGAGATGGAGTTCACGCGCTTTCAGCACGAGCTGTTCGTAGAGCGGCTTGCCTTCGTGCATGTCACTTTCGCCGACAAATATGCGCAAGAGCAGCCCTTCTTCTGGCAGTTTCATAGTAGCCTTCCTATTTGAGCAATTTGACAAGTACATTTGCCGCAGCCATGCCGGCAAAAACTAAAACAATGCCCAGGCCGTTACTGAGCAAAATATTGGCGCATGCCAGTTTGATTTGACCGCCCCTAAACAAATTGATGCTCTCTAAACCGTAAGATGAAAAAGTCGTGAACGCGCCCAATATCCCGATCAGCATAAAGGCACGCCAATGCGGCGCGACCAGAGTGTTCGAAAAAATTTCCCACAAGAAGCCGATGATGAAACAGCCGAGTAGATTTACACCCAGCGTGCCCCAAGGAAAGCCGCTAGCCATCTTTTTTGAAATGAAATCGGTCAAACCATAACGCAGCAAGGCGCCGATTGCTCCTCCGATTGCAATACCAGTCAGCCTCAACATCTCACGGTTCCTTCTTCTTGTCGTTAATAGTGTTCGTCCGAAAACCTACTTCAGCAAACGGCATCGGCGTACCCAGCAATCTGCAAAACGCTTTCGCCGTCGTGAGATGGTAACGCTCAATTTGGAGATAGCTCGCTGCCGCGCCTCCCCATCAACCCAAATACCATCGGCAGCGCGAACAAGAGCAGCAAAGTCGAAACGGAGAAGCCACCGATCACCGCGATGGCGAGTGGTTGCTGCATTTGCGTGCCGGCGCCAAGATTGAGCGCGAGCGGCAACAGCGCAAATACCGCAGCAAACGTCGTCATCAAAATCGGGCGCACACGCACCAAGCTCGCTTGCACCAACGCCTCGTCCAACGCCATGCCTTCCTTTTGATATTTCACCACGTAGTGCAAAAGAAAAATCGCGTTTTCGGCGACGATGCCGACGACGAGAATCGTGCCAACGAAACTCGAAACATTGAACGCCACGTTCGTCAGCCACAGCGCGAACACGACGCCGAAGAGCGAGGGCAGGTTGATCAGAAAGACGGTGAGCGGCACGCGGAACGATTCGAATTCAAACAATAAAACGATGAAGACAAAAAGCACCGCGGCGGCGAGCACCATCAGCAGGCCGCGAAAGGATTCCTGCTGCGTTTGATACGTGCCGCCGTAGTGGATGGAAACGCCGGTGGGCAGCGCCAGCTTGCGTTTCAGCGTGCGTTGAATTTCGCCGAC
>JABWAN010000814.1 GCA_013361015.1 Candidatus Zhuqueibacterota bacterium
AACCAAACAGGACACAAAACTGAAAGAGCACAAAAAATTATTTTGTGTGCTTTCAGTTTTGTGTCCGAAAAATCTTTGCTTTTAGAGCATTGATTTCACTGTTTAGATACTAAGGCGCAGTCCTTGTGCCCAGCAGCCAATTGATGATGTTCCAAGTGAATGGTATCAAATCTTTGCCGGACAAACTCGCGACGGTTGCGAGCACAATGGAAGAGCCATAGGCCGTGATGGTGGTGAAACCATGAACGGTCAACAAATCTCGCCAAGTGTAACCGAGTTTTTGCAGGCTGCGCAGGTCAAACGCGATCAACGCGAGCATAAGCACATACGCGAGGATTTGAACGATCTGCACCACGAAGCCTTGTTCGAGCAAAGGCCTGGCATCAATGATGCGCAACGGAATGGTCGAGACCAGCAACGATAAGGCAAACACGAAGGCTTTGGCAAAACCATCGCGGCCGCGAATTTTGTGGAAAAAATAGCCGAACACGAACGCGATGAGAAACCAGTTGGTCATCGAAAAGACGAGCGCATTGACCACTTGCAGCAAAGGAAAATTTTCGAACTCTTGCCGGCTGATGATATTGATGAGTGTGCTCGCCTGAAACGGAATCGAGAGCAGCAAGCCATAGCGCAACGCGTTTTTCGCATTCGCCCACGGCCCCTGCTCCGGCCCATGCCCGAAAATTTGTTGCTTGGTGGCGGCCTCACCCAACGGCAAAGCCTCGGCAGTGCGCGCCACGTATGCCTGGCTGTCCTTCATCTTGCTCTGCAAATCGCCCAAAGTGAGGTCGCCTTGGGTATACTTTTTTTCCAAACTGCGTTGCAAGCTGGCAGAAAGATGGCGCGCTTGTTTGTATTCCAACAGCTTGCGCACCAGCTCTTGCAGGGCAAATGCGCTCTCGGGCGCGGCAAACGGAACGCGTTCCACCAACGCCCACCGCGTGAACACGTACCAACCCAACAGCAGAGGCACCGGCGCGAACAGCAGGCTCGCGGTGCGGCCCGAGAGATAGTAGGCGAACAATATCGTGCCGACGCTGATGGCCTCGGCGCGCAGCTCGAAGCGATCGTGCGGATTGGTTTTGCGCAAGAAGGTGATCAGTCCAATGAGCAGCGCTGAAGGCAAGAGGCTCGCGATGCCGACCGCCAAAGCATTCAAGTCGGAGATATTCACTTCGCTGCTGCCGGAAGTTCCCAGCACATACTTCATCGGCAAGCTGAGCAGCACAAAGACCGGTAACACGAGCCAGATCCAACGTGAACGCAAAAAAGCGAGACCTCTGCGGCTTTGGCTCAGGCGAATCGACAGTTCCACGAACTGCGAGAAGAGCGCCGTGCCCACGGCGACGATGAGCAGAAACCATAACAGATTGTCACGCCGCGGCGGCACGAAGAATGGATAAAGCCCCCACTTCATCACACTAAGATAACGTACAAATCGCGCGAGCGCTTCCGCCAAGATTGGAAAGAGCGGCAAAAGCAACATGGCCCAACTGACTTTGATCGCAGTACCGAGGCGAATCGGCTGGCCCAGCCCCACCGCCAAGAGCCAATACAAAAAAATCCAGCAGCACAATAATCCGACTCCGGCAAATATACCGGCGGTGATCAAATAGTTTTCAAAGAGCGGCGGCGCGCTGGCCGTCGCGTCGCTCGCTTCCCGAACTTTCACCAAAAGATAAAAAAGCACGGAAGGCAAAACGACGACTGCGGGCCAAAACACCAGCAAGCGCAGGAACCGCCGTTGCACGCGGCGGCCGAGAGTGGGCGGCGGCAAACGGCGCTTGTACGTGTAGTAGAGCGGCCGAAAGAGAAGAATAATTCCGATGGCGAGGAAGGGATAAATTTGCCCGAGATCTTTCATGGTGCCGAGTACCGAGGGAGAAGCCTCGAACAGCGGCAAGATCGGATCCATGAAACTAAAGCTCGTGGTGAAAACCGGGAAGCTCAGGAGAATAAAGTGAAAGAGAAAAAAGGTCATGGTCGCGGCGTACAGCGTCGCGCGATATTCGCCGTGGCGGTTTGTGCCCAAGGAACGCAACACTAATATCAACCACAGAAAGGGCACGGTCTTCAGTAATGCAGTGAGAATGTCACGCACCTTACCGGGCACTAAAGCTTCGAGTTGTTGAATCTGTTGAATAACGTTGACGCGGGGCGTGTGCTCCGCGGGCGTTGCAGCCGATTGGCGCAAAGAATCCACTGGCGCTTGCACGGCAACCGTTTTGGCGTCGCGCACAGGCTCGACTTCGAATAACCAGTTTTCGGGACGAACCGCGCGCAATCCACTCTTCCACACATAGACCTGCACCGTATCCGGGAACCTGAAATTGTAATCGGCGTGGGGCGCCTGCCGCAAGCGCACGGAAGATGATACCTCCAAACGCATTTCATCACCGGGAAAAAGCAGCGGCGGCCAATTCAGAGAGCTTGTGCTTACAAACGCAGCGTTCAAACCGGTCGAGGGAATTTTCCCCCAAACCGTAAGCTCGATTTTGCCGTCGGAAACTTCCAGATGAGAACTGGCCGGCTCGACATTCCGAACCCAGGGATTAAAACTTGAAAGCGCGAGGCCGAAATACTCGGTAAACACGTCCTCCGGCGTCATCAGCCTCTGCGTGATCGCTTCTCCGAACACCGTGCCCGGAATGAGATCCGCAGTGCAGCGCACTTTATACGCGTCCCGCGAAAGCGCTATCGTGATGCTGCGATTCGGGCTGAGCTTCGTCGAATCTCTTTGGGCCTGCGCAGCAATGGTAATAGAATCACGTAAAGCCATGAAGCGGTGCCCGTGTGACTCTGCCCAAATGTGAATTTTGGTTTCTTCGAACGGGCGTATGGCGAGGTGATCTTGAAAGACGCCGTATTTATCTAGATCGAGAGCGTACGGTGTCGCGCTTCCGTTGCGTCGCGCAAAGAGCTTGGTGGTCGGATCGGCCATACCTACGAGCAAAAGATTCGCATTGTCCCGCGCATAGACACCCAGAATTTTCGGGGGCAATGATGAGTCCGGGCGAAAGTAAATCGTTTGGAGCGCCGGTTCTTCTTCGCGTGGTGTTGGAACACGCACTTTCTCTTCTTCCAGCTCGCCGCGAATCGTGTTCTCGCCTCGGCGCAGCGGCACACCATAAAATTTCAGCCGTCCATCAATACTAAATTGCCGGCTGCGCTCAAGCTCATTTACTTTTAAGATCACCACGCGCCGTGGCGGGGCAAAGCCATTAAGGTCGATCGGAGAATTGTTTACCTCGATTACGGCTTGTTTCTCGCCGACGGTATCGGAAGAAGCAACGGTAGTGGGAAGAAAGAAGACCGTGGGATTGGGAAATTCCACGCGCAGCTTTTTGCTCAGATCTTGGAAATAGACCCACACAGCCTGGTGGGTAACGAGCAGGCAGAACAATGCAATGA
>JABWAN010000815.1 GCA_013361015.1 Candidatus Zhuqueibacterota bacterium
ATCTTTTCACGCTGTATCGTTTGCTCGGCGCCGCCGAAAGCCCGTGGAATCTGCATCTGCGCACCGACTTGCCGAGCCAAACCCCGGCGCCGGAATTTGAATGGTTGATAAATGGAAAAATTGCGCAGGTGATTTATTCCGGCCACGGCCAATATGCCACGTCAATTACTCATGAGGGCGCACCCTTCCCCTCGTTGGTTATTTCTGAGCAGCGCAGCTCAAGTGAAATTCAAATCACGCGCGGCGCGATTGCCAAACCCTATCTCGAAAATTTGACCGCAACGCTTATCGACGCGCAGTGGCAGGAACGGCAAAGATCCTTGCGCTGGCAATCTCGCGCTTTTGCCGGGCATTTTGTAAGCGCTACCATAGTGAGCGCGCAAGTCCCGAAAAAAATTTTGGTGGATCAACAGATTTTGCCGGCAGCGTCGTGGACTGCACAACAGGAAGAAAGTAAATCTTATCGCACTGCAATCAATTATTCGCATGCTTTGCGTGACTGTGAAGTGCTCGTGGAGTTCTAAAAATTGGATTGAAGGATAGCTGGATGATTGGAGTCGTTGCTCACGCCATTGCTCCACTACTCCATTTATCCAACGATCTAAACCTCCGAGGTTAGAGATCGCAGAAATGAAAGCTGCTCAATTCAACCAGCCGCGCGATTTGCAAATCGTTGATCGCCCGTTGCGTGCGTTGAACAACGACGAAGTGCTGGTGCAGATCGCAGCTTGCGGCGTCTGCGGCACCGACGTTCACATTTTTGCCGGCGAAGCGCATGCGCGGCCGCCGGTGATTCTCGGCCACGAGTTCGCCGGGACGATCGTCGAAGCAGGAAACCAAGTGCGTGAGTTGCGGGCCGGCGATCATGTCGCAGTCGATCCCAACATTGCCTGTGGCGGTTGCTATTATTGCCATCGCGGCCAAGTAAATTTTTGCGAAAACCTGCGCGCGCTCGGCGTTGACATTGACGGTGGCTTCGCCGAGTTCGTAATTGCGCCGGCCAAGCAATGCTACAAACTGCCGGAAAATTTTCCGCTCGAATTTGGCGCCTTTGCCGAGCCGCTCTCGTGCTGCTTGCGCGGCCTCGAGCGCGCGGTGATCCAGCCCGGACAATCAGTCGCCATTGTTGGAGCCGGCAATATCGGCTTGCTGATGTTGCAGCTCGCGCGAATCGCCGGCGCCGGTGCGATATTCGTTCTCGATCCGCTCGCTTCTAAGCGCGCGATTGCCACGCAACTCGGAGCAGAGCTTGTGCTGGATGCGAACCATCCGGCGGCAGTGCAAGAGATTGCGGAGCAAGCTCACGGCGGCTGTGACGTCGTCATCGAATGTGTTGGTAAAGCCGAAGCCGCGGAGTTGGCACTCGCCCTCACCAAACGCGGCAGCCGCGTCGTTCTTTTCGGCCTCGCTGCACCCGAGGCGTACGCGCGTTTGAATTTGCAAACGGCTTTTCTCAAAGAACTGACTATTCTAAGCTCGATTCTAAATCCGTTCACGTTTCACCGCGCGGTGGATTTGCTGGCGCAGGGGAAAATCATTCTCGCGCCCTTCAGCCTCAACCGCTTTCCATTGGAGAAAATCGGCGAGGCGCTGGAGAGTACCCGCAAAAGTTTGGCGGTGAAAACCTTGGTGCTTCCTGAGTAGTCGTTATGACAGGAGGTGATGGGCGAAACTTGAAAGTGTTTCAGCGTTGCTCGCCTTCATTATTGGCGGCGCGCGAAATGGCATGTCGAAATGTAACCGAATAAACTAAAAACTAACCAAGGAAAGGAAAAAGAGTATGAGTCTCTTTGCGAAAAGTTTGAGGTTTGGCCTGCTTGTGCTGCTTGGAGCAGCCCTGTTGGGTGCGCCCGCACTGCAGGCGCAATTTTATGCCACCGGCGGGTTTGAGAGCAATCTGCCCTCATATTGGACGAAAGGCGCGGAGCCGGCGGGCGCAACATTGACGTGGGCAACGGATCAAGCACATAGCCTCGCGCGCTCGTTGAAGATCACGAAATCCACAACTAGCGAAGCCGCGGCGTGGGTTTCGGAGAACATGGTGGATTACTGGTCGCCGCAGCATCTCGCCAATGTTGATATCAAAATCGGCGCGTGGGTGAGAACGCAAAACGTGAATACGAATCCTGCCAACGACGATGCGCGCTGGTGGATTGCATACACGTTTTGGGATCAGGCCGGGCAACTCATTGGCGAAACCAGATTGCCGATCAATCAAAGTGTCGCGAGCAGCAACGGCTGGGTGGCCGATACGAATGCCGTGGGCGAAACCGTTTTGCCGCGCGATGCGTGGAAGACGGTAATCAGTTTTGTCGGCGGGAAAGATGCGACGGGCACCGTGTGGGCGGATGATTTCATCCACGTTGGCCGTCAAGGCGCGTGGGCTGGACAGAATTGGAATCAATCGGTTGATATGCCGACGGGCTGGTTGTATTGGCTCCCGCCGATCGGTGGCAACGACGGTGTGCTCGCCAACGGATTTGAGAACACGCGACTCACGAGCGAAGCGGCGCACTCAGGTTTGTATTCACTCAAATTTGATTTGCCATTCAATCGCCAGCCGCACGATGGGTTCGTCGGCACGAAGCGGTATCTGCTTTCGGGCAATGGTGCTGCGACCAATGCGGCGGACGGTGTGCCGTACGACATCACTTCTTTAAAGGAAGTCAAAGCCGGCGACGTGCTGCGCATCAGTGTGTGGGTGAAGGCGAGTAATCTCGTGCCGGATTCCGCGGCAGCATATCCCGTGACATGGGCGTGCGGATTCACCTACGGTTTCTTCAAAGGCAACGGCAACAACGACGGCTTCAACAATGTGACCGGTTATCCCATTGACATGCAGTTTACCTTTCCGCATGTTACGCAATTTGATTGGACCGAATACAAGCTCGACATTGTTGTGCCGGATGATCCGGAAGCCAGAGCGCTCGAAGTGCGTTTGCATCCGTATGCCAGATTCACGGGCACGGTTTATTTCGATGATCTCAATGTGAAAGTGGTTGGCACGAGCACCGGCGTTGCCGAGCGTGGCGCTGCCAACGGCCTACCGGCAACTTTCGAGTTGGCGCAGAATTATCCGAACCCGTTCAATCCCTCAACCAAAATTGCTTTTGCTTTGCCGCATGCGGCGCACGTAACGGTGGATATCTACAACATGGCCGGGCAGCAAGTCGCCACATTGTTCGAAGGCTATCGCTCCGCGGGGCGCTATGAAGTAATGTGGAATGGCAAAGACCTCCGCGGCAAGACGGTCGGCTCCGGTATTTATTTCTACCGGTTGCACACGGGCGAGATGAGTCTCACCAAGCGGATGTTGTTGGTAAAATAAGGTCAAATGGCCTCCTCGCTCCCTTGACAAGTGGGGAGCGGATGTTCTAACTTGGCATTGTTTGGGTGCGGCGCAGGTGTCGAGC
>JABWAN010000816.1 GCA_013361015.1 Candidatus Zhuqueibacterota bacterium
GTACTGCAAGCTCTGCTGCCGAGGGAACATTGCGCGCGTTGGGCCGCAATCAATGGCGCTTGCGCGCGCCCGCGACGAGCGGCAATTTCGTAGTGCAGATCAATTCGCCGGCGCAGAGCGTGCGCCTCAACGTATTCGTCATGGTTCCTTTCACTGAAATCAAAGGCGAATACTTGCAAGGCTATCGCATCGGCGAGTATCCTGACAAGCCGTTGCGCGGACAAAAGGCTTACGCCTATCCCACCGGCTTTATCAAAGTTACCGCATCCAACCAAGACGTTTTTCTCACCCCGCATTTTCAGCTCAAACAGTTTTTGTGCAAGCAAGAGAGCGCCTTTCCCAAGTTTGTCGTGTTGCACGAACGCTTGCTGCTTGCTTTGGAGTTCATTCTGCATAAGGTGCAAGCCGAGGGTTATAAGATAAACACCTTCGGCTTCATCAGCGGCTATCGCACGCCATTTTACAATGGGACCATTGAGAACACGCCGAACAGCCGCCACGTTTACGGCGACGCCGCGGATATCTTCATCGACGCAAATAACGACGCTAAGATGGACGATTTGAATCGCGACGGCCGCATCAACGAACGCGACGTGCGTGTGATGTATAATTTGCTCGACGCGCTTTCCGAAGACGCGGAGTTTCAACCCTTCCTCGGCGGCTTGGGGTTTTACAAACGCACCAGCGCGCACGAGGGTTTTGTGCACGTGGACACGAGAGGGGTGAAGGTGGAGTGGTAGAGGGACTTGGCATCACCCAAATACCTTGCAAGCAGGGCTTGACGAAACCGATTGCGTTTTTGGAAAAAAAGTGTATCCTTCCCGCTTCAAAAACCTATTTCCCTCTAAACAGCTGACTCGCAACTGACTTTTCGCGGTTGAGCGCAATAATCTGATTCTTGAGTCCATTTGGGTAGACATCGCATGCGTGAAGTCATTTCGCATTATAGAATTCTCGATAAGCTCGGCGCCGGCGGCATGGGCGTCGTCTATAAAGCCGAAGATCTTAAACTCAAACGCTTCGTCGCGCTAAAGTTTCTTCCCACAGAACTGACCCACGATGCCGAAGCTAAAGAACGCTTCGTCCAAGAAGCGCAAGCCGCGTCTGCGCTCGATCATCCCAACATCTGCACGATTCATGAGATTGACGAAACCGATGACGGGCAGATGTTTATTGTGATGGCGTATTATGAAGGTGAAACGCTGCAAAAGAAAGTGAATAGTGGTCAGTTATCAGTGGCCAGTGCGGTTGAGTTCGCCATTCAAATCGCACAGGGCTTGGCGAAAGCGCACGAGCACGGCATTGTGCATCGCGACCTCAAACCGGCGAATATCATCATCACCAAAGACGGCGTGGTGAAGATTGTCGATTTCGGCCTCGCCAAACTGGCAAGCCAGCCGCGCCTCACCAAAACCGGCTCAACGGTGGGCACGATGGCTTACATGTCGCCCGAGCAAGCGCGCGGGGAAGCCGTGGATCATCGCGCCGACATTTGGGCTTTGGGTGTCGTGCTTTACGAGATGCTCACGGGACAGTTGCCGTTCAAAGGCGAGCAAGAGCATGCGATCATGTATTCAACACTCTTTGAGCAACCTCAACCTGTCGCAGAACTTCGTTCCGATATTCCCAATGAGTTGGCAACAGTTGTCGAGAATGCTCTGCAAAAAGATAGGAACAATCGTTATCAATCCGCAGCCGCAATGTTGAGAGATCTGCAGAGCATGAACAAACATTTTAGCTTTTCGCCAACTCAGAACAACACCGTCAATGCCACGAGAAGCCGTCCGCAAAAAGCCCCAAATAGCGAGTCAAATAAAACAAAAAACACAAGACTCGCCCTCGTTCTGAGTGTGAGCGCAGGTGTTATTGTCAGTACTTTTTTGCTGTATTTCTCCTCCGCAACGAAGCCAGATTCCAATCTTCCACCGGCGAGGACAGTGCGCATAACAAGCTTTCCAGGCCAGGAATACTATCCGGCGTTCTCGCCGGACGGCAAATCCATTGCATTTTCGTGGAACGGCCCGCAACAAGACAACTTCGATATTTATGTCAAGCTCGTTGATGTCGGGACACCAATTCGATTAACAACCAACCCGCTTAAAGAAAATCGGCCGGAATGGTCACCGGATGGGCGCTTCATTGCATTTGTCCGAGAAACGGGAATACCAAAAGAAGCCCCCAAGAGCGAGCTGTACATTATTCCGGCACTTGGCGGAAGAGAACGCAAATTGATCGAATACTTGCCGCCTCGTGGCGATGATCCTGAAATTAGCTGGTCATCGAGCGGGAGAATCAGTTGGTCTTCGGACGGGAAGTCCGTATTTTTCTCTGACTGGTCGCCAGAAGATGATGCCTTTGCGCTCTTCGCAATTTCCGTGGAGACTTCTGAAAAGCGACAGTTAACCAAACCAGCGCCAGACGCTTGGGGTGATAACACCCCGCGGATTTCACCCGACGGCAAAAGCCTTGCTTTTATCCGCAGAACAGAGTCTGATGATCTCTATATTTTGTCTCTTAAAACAAAAGAGACAGTGCGGCTTACTTTTGATCAAGTGCGAATCAAGGGATTAACCTGGACGCAAGACAGTCGTGCGATCATCTTTAGTGCAAATAGAGATGGTGCGCCGGCACTTTGGAAAATACTGGCATCCGGAGGCGGAATCGAAAAAATTGGCGGCGTGAACACGAGCGATCCCGCCATTTCCATTGTCGGAAACCGTCTGGCATACAGTGAAACCATCACGAACAGCAGCATCTGGAGAGTCGACCTGAGAGACACCAAAAAGCAGACGCTGCTGGTTAGCACGTCGTTGCTGGCGAACAGTTGGCCCGATATCTCTGCTGACGGAAAACAGATCGTTTTTACTTCGAATCGAACCGGGGATTATGAAATATGGATTTGCGAAAGCGACGGCAGTAATCAAACGCAATTGACAACTCTCAATAGTGCAGCCGCTTCTTCTTGCGCGCGTTGGTCTCCGGACGGCCAACTGATTGCTTTTGACTTGGATGAATCCAGACAGGATGCGATCTATATCATACCAATTACGGGAAGTAAACCGCAAAAAATTGTTGAAGACGGATTTGAGCCGTACTGGTCTAGAGACGGAGAATGGATTTATTATGCTTTCCATGAATCCCAAATCTTCAAAGTTTCAAAAGATGGAAAAACTTGTGAGTTAGACTATGAAAAACTCTGGATTCGTCCTGGCGAAAAAACCCCTGCGCATTTTAAATTTGCAACGGATGAGTCTTTTTATAAATGGCTGAATACGCAATCCGGCTGCTTTAAATAAAACTACCTGCTTATGCACTTGACTGCTGTTGTCTATAAAAAGCTCAAACAGTCCTCAGCGCAAGCGCCTGCGGAACTCGTTTTTATAGACAACAGCAGTCAAGTGCATAAGCAGGTA
>JABWAN010000817.1 GCA_013361015.1 Candidatus Zhuqueibacterota bacterium
TTTGATTGCGGCTTGTCCGGGCCGCAAAGAGAAGAGGATGCAAACAACTTGGGCTTCTTCACAGGAAGGAGATCTCCATGCCGATCAAAGATTTTCGTAATGTCCACGCCATGCTCAAGGAAACGGTTGATCGTTATCCGAATCAGCCGGCTTATCGCTGGTTTCCGGAGGCCGGCAAGATGGCAATGGTGACGTGGACGCAGTTTTATGAGGAAGTACAAATGGTCGCCAAGAGTCTCATCGCTCTCGGCGTAAAAAAGAATGACAAGGTCAACATCCTCAGCTACACGTGTTATCGCTGGATGCTGTGCGATCTCGGTATCACCAGCGCGGGTGCATGCACGGTGGGGATTTATCATTCCAATCTGCCCAAGGATTGCAGGCACATCATCAATCACTCTGACGGTGTGCTCGTCTTCGCCGAGGACGAAACACAATTGCGCAAGCTGTTGGAGATCAGAAAAGATCTGCCCAACGTTCGCAAAGTGGTTCTGTTCAACGGCAGCTCTGCAGGCGACGATTGGGTGATGAGCTTCGAGGAGTTTGTGGCCGCGGGTAAAGACGTAGCGGAAGCCGAGTTTTTCGAACGTGCGCTTGTGCCCACACCGCAAGACGCGGCGGGCATCGTTTACACTTCCGGCACCACGGGTGTGCCCAAAGGCGCGGTGCTCACGCACGACAACATCACCTTCACGGCGCAGTCCGCGCGCACGAGCGTGGACATTTGGGAGGGCGACGAGCATTTTCTTTTCCTCCCGTTGGCGCACGTGTTCGCCAGAATTTGCGTGTACACTTCGCTGCTCGCCGGCAATCCCACCACCTTCAGCCGCAGCATGGATACGATCATTGACGATATCAAAACAATAAAGCCACATTGGTTTGCCAGCGTGCCGCGTGTCTTCGAAAAAGTCTACACCAAAGTAGTGAGCGGCGCCGAAGCCAAAGGTGGGCTGGCGTTGAAAATCTTTCGCTGGGCGTGTCGCGTCGGTAATGAAGTCAGCGATTGCAAATTGAAGCAACAACCCATTCCAGCATGGACCAACGTGCAATACCGCCTCGCGACGAAACTCGTGTTCAGCAAGCTGCAAGCCGCATTGGGCGGACGGGTGCGCTGGTGCATTAGCGGCGCTGCACCCATCAATCCCGCGATTGCAAAATTCTTCCATGCCGCGGGCATTCTCGTGCTCGAAGGCATCGGCATGACCGAGAATACTTCCTTCACCAACGTCAATCGTTATGACAATTATCGTTTTGGCTGGGTGGGCCAACCCGGGCCCGGCATTGAGCAAAAGACCGGACCGGACGGCGAGATTATGTATCGCGGCCGCAACGTGATGAAAGAGTATTACAAAATGCCCGCGGAAACGGCTGAGACCATCACGAAAGACGGCTGGTTGAAGACCGGCGATCTCGGTGTGATCGATGCCGCGAACTTTCTGAAAGTGACGGGACGGAAGAAGGAATTGATCATCACCTCGGGCGGCAAAAACATTGCGCCCGCGCCAATTGAGGGCGCGCTTGCGACTTGCAAGTATCTCAGCCAAGTTTGCGTGCTCGGCGATCGGCGGAGATTCTTGAGCGCGCTGGTGAGCCTCAACGTCGAAAATGTGACGGCGTATGCGAAAGCAAAAGGATTGCGTTTCGACAATTTTGATGAACTGCGGCAGCATCCTGAAATTGTGCGTCTCATCGAAGCCGAAGTGGCGGAGAAAAACCGGACGTTCGCCTCGTTCGAGAGCGTGAAAAAAATCGCGATCGTGCCGGAGTTTACTATTGAAAACGACATGCTCACGCCCACGCTCAAAATCAAAAAGAACGTGGTCGCAGAGAAATATGCGCAGACCATCGAAGCATTTTATGCCGACAATAACGGGAAAAATGCTTCATGGAGCGAAGCCCCAACCACGGCTACGGTGCGCGTGCAAACCCGTGAAAGCGTGCCCGCTTGAGCCGTCACGGGGCAATCACAAACGCCCAGCAAAAATTATTGGAATCCAAATCTGCAGGCGAAATATATCAAACCCCGATTGTCTTTGCATCCGGAGCATGTGATTATCGCTTCATGCCTCTGCCCATGACAGAAGCAAAGGAATCTACGGGCAGGGCGCATGTTGGAAAGCTCGACTGCTCTTGAGTCGAATTAGTTTTCCAGGAAAAAGGGATGAGCACGATGCTCATCCTTTTTTTTGTTGATGACGCAAAGTTTCGAATCATACTTCAATCCTTTGGGCCGTGCCCATGAGTGATCATATATGAGTGTATTGAACTGGCACATGCAGAAAGAAAAATCTATTGCGGAGAGAGGCTTGGCTTGGTCGAGCCTCTGCATCTTTTTTATCTTCGCAGCAGCTCAAAGTCAAACGCGCCCGCTCCTCACCTTCGAGCAAATTTCGATTGAACAAGGCCTGTCGCAGAGCATTGTGTTCTGCCTTCTGCAAGATCAAAAGGGATTCATGTGGTTTGGCACGGAGGACGGCGTCAACAAATACGACGGCTACAACTTCACCGTGATGCGGCATGAGCCGCTGGATTCCAATAGTCTCTGGTATAATGATGTGCGCGCGCTTTGCGAAGACAAGGAGGGCATACTTTGGATCGGGACGTTTTATGGCGGGCTTAATGCTTATGATCCGGCCTGCGAAAAATTCACGCACTATCGTCACAACCCCAATGATCGGAACAGTCTGAGCCATAATAATGTCAGAGCTATTCTGGCGGATGGAACCGGCGCATTATGGATCGGGACCGATGGCGGTCTGAACAAGTTTGATCGCACAACGGGCAGATTTACGCGTTATCAACACAGCGAAGACGATCCCACGAGTTTGAGTCACAATATCGTGAACGTGATCTATGAAGATCGAACCGGCGTGCTTTGGATTGGGACCGACGGCGGGTTGAATCGGCTGCGGCGCAGTGACGATGGCTTACCTCCAACTTTCCAACGCTATCGGCACGAGCCGCGCAATCCGCATAGTTTGAGCAACGATCTGGTGACGGCAATCCATCAAGATCATGCCGGCGTGTTGTGGATCGGCACGCGGAACGGCCTAAACAAACTCGTTCAATCGGAAAATTCAACCGCGCCCGCCGTCTTTACGCGGTATCAACATGAGCCGCAGAATGCCGCCGGTTTGAGCCATAACGACGTGCGCGCTCTTTTTGAAGATGCATCAGATAGCGTGCTGTGGATCGGCACCAACGGCGGCGGACTCAATTTACTCGATCGGCGGCGCGAGAAGTTCATGCATTACCGCAACGATCCACTCGACCGCACGAGTTTGAGCTACAACGAAATTTACGCCATTGGCGCCGATCGCGCGGGCATCATTTGGTTGGGTACATATGGCGGCGGGATCAACAAAG
>JABWAN010000818.1 GCA_013361015.1 Candidatus Zhuqueibacterota bacterium
CCCCCAACGTTTGAGCGCCTGCAAACCAAAGAGCGTCATCAAACTCGTGTAGAGCACGGTATACCAAAATGACCACGGCCTATCGAAGAACGAAAGAAATTTATAGCCCCAATCTTGGTACGGCCAAAACTCTTCGCCCTTTCCCACCTTCGCACCGTAGATGGTATACCACACAAAAAATGAAACGCCGAGCCAAGCGAAGCGATCACCGCGCGCGCCGAAAAGAACAAGCCCCAAAAGGCTCAAGGCCCAAATGCCGGCGCCACTCCAACTGGGCATGAAAGAGAGATCGAGGCCCAGAAAATACGCGTGGCCGCCAAGGCTCGCGCCAAAGATAGAGAGACCGATGTAACCGAGCACGCTGAGAATGATGGTGCGCACGAGACTGCCTTCCCACTCATTCTCCATTTTGAGCCCGAGTGATTTGAGAAAGTCGCGCGGCACTTCTGCACCGATGAGCACAAAGGCGTGGTCGTATGGAATCTTTTCCGCTTCGTCCGATGAGCCGCGATTGATTTTCAACGTGGCCTCGTGTTCCGCAAACTCCGTAACGTTTGAATTGAGCCGCGGCGCGATGCGTTTTGCAGCAATGGCTTTGTTTAATTTGCGCTCGTTGTCTTTAAAGATGCGGCTAAACTCGCTGCCGCGATAGGAGAGAAAGACTTTGTTCTGTTCGCTGAGTGTGAGTGCGGCTTCGACCGCACTATTGCCGCCGCCCACGACGAGAATGTTTTCGTTTTTATATTTGCGCGGCGAATAGAGCATATGATAAACGTGCTCGCGCTCTTCGCCTTTGACTCCAAGCTTGCGCGGGTTGCCGCGTTGGCCGGTGGCGAGCACCACGCGCTTGCTGCGATATGTCGCCTTCGGTGTTTTGATTAAAAAGATGCCCGCCTTTTTTTCAATACCGGTCACACCCTCCCTGGTGTGGACCTGCAAATGATTCTCTTGAATTATGTCATGCCAGCGCTGCGTCAACTCCTCTTTCGTCGCGCCGTCGAGCCAGAGTTTGCCTTTGGGCGGTTGCGTGTCCGGCTCGGCATAGACCCATTTGCCCTCGGGGAAATTTTCAATCGTGTTCGCGATCTGCTCTTTTTCGAGCACGAGATAGCGCATGCCGCGCTCTTTCGCTTGCAAGGCCGCATTCAGCCCCGCTGCGCCCGCACCGATGATGACAACGTCGAGCAAGCTCGTCTCGAGCGCGCTCGCGTCGTTGCCGCCTATCGCATTTGGCAAACCGGCAATGTGCTCGATGGCTTCATAGCCTTGCGCCATGGCGTATTTGATCACCGGCGCGCCCGCGAGATCGCCGATGATGTACAGGCCGGAAATATTGCTTTCGTTGTTCTTTTTCAAGAAGGGCCGTTCGTTTAGGCTGCTGCCGGAGTGGAGAATGCCGACGAGGGCTTGTTTGATCTTATTTCCCACAGCAAATAGTTTTTCGAACATGGAGATTGTCTCGAAATTTTTGAGTTCACTGCTGCTTGCTGGCTGCTGTTTTTGCAAGCAACCAGCAACGAGCCTCCAGTATCACTTTGCCTTCTCCACTTCCGATGCCACAATCGGCTGCAACTTTGCGCCGCAGCCTGAACACAATTTCGCTGCCGGGTGATTCGTGTAGCCGCACCGTCCGCACGGAACCGGCTCGTGCGTTGTATGAACTTTCACGAAGCCGCTCGGCACTTCGCCGGCGGTCGCAGCGCGCGGTCGCGTGAGCACGTAGAGATAACCGGGCGCACTGAAGAACAAGCCAATAAAGAAATGCGGAATGGGATTCAGGCCTTTCGAAACTGCGGCATAGCCGCTTAAGCCACCGAAGAAGAGCGCAACCAAAACATACATGCCAAACAAAAACCAGCCGAGGTCTATTCCACCGGCTTCCGTGCCGCGCTGTGCCATGGCTTCATGAAAGAGCGCGCTTTGGGGTTGCAGTTGCGCCAAATATCTTGTTGAATCCGCGATGAAGTAGCGAACCTGCTCGCGGCGGAGTGGCACTCTGCGCCCGCGGATGAGATAGACGACATCACCTTGCGTCAGCGACTTGCCGGAGACCAGGCACACCTCGCCGGGTTTGAGTGCGTCGTGTTTGTAGGGCAAATCGGGCACGGGAGCTTGCGCTCTTCCGGTGACCGTGAATGCAAGCGCTGCGAGCACAATTGTGAACAGACGCTTTAGGCTCAAATCAAACATATTTCCCTCGCTGGTTGAGGAAAGTGTAACTTCTAAAACTGTTTTTCGCAATGCGAAATTCCATGAACGCGCGAATGGCGTTCACTTTGGAGTCTCGCTCTTGGCATTGCGAAGAGTTCAGTTCTATACGCAACAGCATAGGCTCTCAAGTACAGCGACACGCAGCGGAGCCAGCTTCCTCTTTCCGTGCCCGGGAATTATGGCGATAGCCAAATTGTTTTGAGATAGGCTATTGATATACGATCTCGAAGCTCGAATAGATTGGCTGAAAGGAGGGAGATTTCGTGTTCGAAGAAACCGAGAAAGGCGACGGAACGAGTGCCGTCGCCAAGTATACCTGCAGAACGATTTCACAGGATCAATTGCTCTTGAGTCTTGCTGCGGCTTTTGCGAGCGCGGTTTGCTCGGCCTCTGCCGGCGAGTCGGCTTCGGCGCGCGCGATAGTGGCGCCGGGGTCGAGATTGGCCACGTGGCAATGATAGGACTCTCCAATTTGATAGGAAGTGACGCTCACTCTCACGCCGGCGAGTTCCGTTTTTGTTACGCGATAGTTTTCAGTCTTCATAACTTTACTCATTACTGACACGGGTTAATAGAATGGCGCGTTGGATGGTAGCAATGATGGAAGTGTGGAGTGTTGGAATTCGAGGAGGACGGCTTGAGCACTCCGAACACACTGCTCCAGTTATCCAACACTCCGACTTTCCAAGTGCAGCTACGCGCCCTTTTCCACCGGTGCACCGACGAGATTGCCCCACTCGGTCCAGGAACCGTCGTAGTTTTTCACATTCTGGAAGCCGAGCAAGTATTTGAGCACGAACCAGGTGTGGCTCGAACGTTCGCCGATGCGGCAATATGCGATGACGTCTTTTTCCGCGGTCACGCCTTTGCCGGCATAGAGTGATTGTAATTGCTCAAAGCTTTTGAAGGTGCCGTCGTCATTGCAAGCTTGCGCCCACGGAATGCTTTTCGCTCCGGGAATGTGGCCGCCGCGTTGGCAAGTTTCCGGCAATCCCGGAGGGGAAAGCACTTTACCGGTAAACTCATCACCAGAGCGTACATCAACCAGCGCAACTTTCCCGGACTTGTAGGCTTCCATCACTTGGGGCAAATACGCGCGCAGAGATTGATCCGGATCGCCGGCTTTGTAACTGGCTTTCTTCATCGCCGGCGCCTCTTTGCTCACGTCACGGCCTTCGGCCAGCCATTTTTTGC
>JABWAN010000819.1 GCA_013361015.1 Candidatus Zhuqueibacterota bacterium
AATCGAGCTCTGGCTTTGCTCGTGGAGGAACCACTTGCGCATCGGAATTGACGCAACATGCTTGCCTTCGTCGTTGGCAGGTGCGGGGAGATACATTCACGGAATCGTACACGGCCTCGCGGCAGTGGATCGCGACAATGAGTACTTCATCTTCATCAAAGAGAATGACGTCGAGCAGTTTTGCGCTTTGCCGGCGAACATACAATTGGTATGCTTGCCCAAACTTACGCGCCCGCTGCGTTTGCTTTGGCAACACGCGCTTGCCGGCGTGCAAGCCCGAAAGTTGAGCCTCGACGTTTGGCACGGCACCCATTACACTTTGCCCAACTTCACGAACGGGACCGCGCGCGTTGCGACGTTTCATGATCTCGGCGTCTTTCATCACCCGCAGCTTTATCCTCTGGATAAACGGATCTACTTTCGCCGCGTGATGCAACAAGCCGCGAACGGCGCCCAGCACATCATCTCCGTTTCCGAAGCGACCGCACACAACCTGAACGAACTGCTCGCCGCACACCGCACGAATGGCCGCCCGGCAACGCAAAGCGTGAGCATCATTTTTTCCGGCGTGGATGAAAAATTTTTCGCACGCGTTGCGCAAGACGGAATCGCGACCGTGCGGCGGACGCATGCGCTCTGGTCGCCGTATATTTTGTTCGTCGGCACGTTTGAAAAACGCAAGAATCTCGTGATGTTGCTGCGAGCATTTCACGAGTTTTGTCAACGCGGCGCGCACGAGCACGTGCTCGCGCTCGCCGGTCAACCCGGAAACGGTAGCGCGGAAGTCGCGGCAACCATTGCGGAATTGGGATTGCAAGAACGCGTGCGTGTGTTGGGCTATGTTGCCGAAACGGATTTGCCGGCGCTCTATCAAGGCTCGGATCTGTTCGTGCTTCCTTCTCTATATGAAGGTTTCGGCTTCCCGTTGCTCGAAGCCATGGCCGGCGGTGCCGTAGCACTGGCGGCGAACAATTCTTCTTTGCGCGAGCTCGCCGCGCATCCGGAAATGTTGAGTGAGGCCACGCCTTCGGCGTGGGCCGCGAAAATGGAAACGCTACTATGCGATCGCAGTCTACGTTATGAATTGAGCCGGTACGGCCCGCAACGCGCACGGGAGTTTTCATGGCAGAGCACCGCGCAAAGGCTACGTGAGGTTTATAAAAGCGCCGCGTTGCAAAAGCTTGCTCACGCTCCCGCACGCAAAGCCCGCTCGAAAACGCAGCTCGAGACGAATCCGCCGACGAAGAGAATGTGGGAAGCAGCGAAGACGATTTTAAAATTCATTGGAACGCGCTTGCAGGCTTTGCCATCCATATTTCATCTCGCAGATAATGGCGCGCCTGACACGCCCTCACCCTCCCTCAAGGGCGAAACTTACGAGGCCTCGGCGCTGAGTGGTTCGACACCTCGCGCTTCGTTTCACACACAAGCACCGCTCTCGCTCGCGGAAGCGATGCAAAGAACCCTGGCGTATTCCGATCTATTCAATTACCCCCTCACGGCCCAGGAAATTCATTACGGCTTGATTGAGCACACGGCCACTTACGCGGAAGTCCGGCATGAGCTTGAGGAACTCTGCGCAGCAGGGGAAATTACACAACATGAGGGCTTTTTCTGCCTGCCCGGACGCGAAGCCTGCATCGATATTCGCGCGCGGCGGCAACGCGCGAGCGCACAGACGCTCCGACGCCATAACGCTTCCTTGCGTTTGATTAAAAATTTTCCTTTCATACGCGGCGTTGCGCTCTCGGGTGCGCTGGCTTTTCAAAATGCCGAAGCGGAGGACGATCTCGATCTGTTTTTGATCGTTGCGCCCGGCCGATTGTGGATGGTCTATTTCGGTTTAGTTTTGTTGATGAAAGCAATGGGCCGCCGCCGGGAGGTTTGTTTGAATTGTCTGATTGACAGCGCACACCTCGCGATTGCGGAGCGGGACTTTTTTATCGCGCACCAAATCACGTTCTTGCGGCCGCTCAGCGGCGGAGAACAACTGCGCGATTTCTTTCGAGTGAATGAATGGTGCGCCCGATACTTGCCGCAAAGCGAACCCGCGGCCCGCATCACGACAGCCGTGTATGCTGAAGATGCGGCGCGCGCGCGCAAACGCTGGCGCAAAATGCTCGAGTCGTTCTTGCGCTGGCGCCTCTTTGACGCGGTCGAGAGTCTGATTTTCAAACTCTATCGCCGGCGCATTCGCGGGCTGACGCAACACCTGCACGCGCAAGCCATCGTTGCCGAACCAGGACAGATCAAGCTCTTCACCAACAATCATCGTTTTCGATTGCAACAACGGCTGGAACAGCGCGTGCAAGAATTGCAGGAGTACAAAACGCTTGTTATCGAGGAGGAGCACAACCATTATGCGACGTTTTAAAAATGTCCGTCTGCTCGCGCTGCTTCTATTGGCAGCGCTATTGTTAATCCGCTGCGGCACAGAGAACCCGTTCCAACCCACGCGTGGCGACAACGAAGTATGGATCCAGGCAGCGGGTTTCGACCCCAAAGAATTGACCGTCACGGCCGGAACCACGGTCACGTGGACCAACAAAGATGCGACCGACCACGACGTCACGAGCGGTACGCCCGGTAATTTCACCACCGCTTTCCAGAGTTCGCCGCTGCCACTACATCAAGGCGAGACCCATTCTGCCACTTTTTCCAAGAGCGGCAGATTTCCATACTATTGCCAGAAGCACACCAGCAAAGTCGGTACGATCGTGGTGCAATAAACGGAATCCGTGCCTGTGCTATTCGGAAGGAAACTTTTTGGCGCTGCCCTTTCCCCGCATGCGGGCTTGAGGCCGGGCGCGTAAAAATTTCCCCCGGATTAACAGAGTTAGGCTTCGCCGCAAATTTCCGCGCTCAAAATTGAAACTATTCGATTCAGATGAGATTGTACCGCGAGATTCATGTCGCGCGCACAAGCAAAGCCTTAACGCGTATTTTCAATAGAAAAATCCGAGTCTCAAACCATTCATTTCGGTAAGGAGGAGTACTCATGCAGTTTCGACTACGCCGCCTGCTTCCAACCCTTATGCTCAGTGTTGGCGTTTTGTTGCTCGCCGGTCTTGCTTTCGCCGGTGACACAAAGACGAGCAGCAAAACCTACGAGTTTGTCCGCCCGCCCGCCGCACCCGATGAATTAGAAAACGCGGTGCTGGATATTTTCGACACCAAATGCGCCTTCGCCGGTTGCCATACCGGCGCCAATGCGCCGCAAGGTCTCGATCTCACCGAAGAGGCCTTCAAAGCCAATCTGGTGAAAGTGAAGAGCGCGGGCGCGCCGCAATTTTTGCGCGTGAAGCCCGGCGACGCGGCGAATAGTTATCTTATCAAAAAAGTCAAAGGCGTTGGCATCAAAGGTGATCGCATGCCGCGCGGCAGCTCGCCGCTTTCGAGCG
>JABWAN010000820.1 GCA_013361015.1 Candidatus Zhuqueibacterota bacterium
GTTCGGCTTCGGCCTCGGCACAAAGGTGATGACCAATCGCAGGTTTGCGTTGCGCTACGAATTCAACAACTACATCTTCACCAGCGGCCGCGATAACAACGCGTGGACGAATAAGAATCTGGAGATGGCGTTGGTGTTGGGGTATTATTTGTGAGAGCCCGAGGGGGTTCTTATGGAAAAAACTTATTTGAAAATTCGATGAGGGTTTATATTATTTGATGCTTAAAAATCTTCTTCACGCAGAATCAACAGGAGTTGCTTTTTAATATTCTGAAATGTCTACTTCCAAGGATCAAAGATGAGAATTGAGGGCGTCATCTGGTATCCCGAAACAATTGACAAGCCGATTGGGAAGCATGGCGTATTCCAAGAAGAGGCCGAGGATGTGCGCTTCGGGCGCCCGTTATATCGCAAAGTAAAGAAAGGACACGTTCCGGGAGAAGATGTGTATGCTGCTTTAGGGCAGACCGAGGCCGGCCGCTATCTCATCGTATTCTTCATATACAAACTGACGCATGAAGTATTGATTCTGAGCGCTCGCGACATGGACAACCAGGAAAGGAAACAATATGAACGACGCTAAACAGATTCCCGATTTCAAAAGTTATCAAGAAGCCGCGGAGTTTTGGGACACGCATAGCTTGGCGGACTATTGGGATCAAACCGAACCTGCGGAATTTGAAGTGGCGAATCAAGTGAGACGCCGTTACTTGGTTCCGGTCGATCGTGATTTGATCGGGCGTGTGCAACAAGTCGCGCGTGTACGCGGCGTGACCACGGAAAGCCTGGTGAATTTGCTCATCGAACAACGTTTGCGCGAAATCGAGGTCGTTGCTGCCGCGCAATAAAAGCTTCGCCCAACAAGGAAGAATTGCGGAGTTTCTTCTCTTCGAAGTTCCTCCTGCCTCTGGCACAATGCTTGTCCAATCCTCTCGCACATTCTCATCGCGCCGCTTTTATAGTTTCAGCTAAGTTTCAAAATAAATTCGCGGCCCACCTTCTCGACCTGCCCACAAGGCTGTGGGCGCTTACAGCTTCAAGCACGAAGTTGTAAATCCCGTTTCGTTTTCGTTATCCCTCGCAACGCCGAATGGACGAGGTGTTGTTTCGTGTCCGGCTTCCGGCATTTATGATGCTTTCAAAATTTTTACGTGTCATTCTGAAAGAATTTTCCTCGCGCTCGGAACACAACTTGTTCGATGCTGTGTCTCAAGCACTAGGGAAGTTCCTTCCAGGATGACAGCGTTGCAAGAAGCTACAAACCGCTCTGCAACGAGTATATCGTCTTCACCTCCATTTCAAACAAGGTCTGCAGGATGCATAGACTCTTACGCACATTGTTGATGGTCGTCGTATTGTGCTCGATTTTGGGCATTGCCTCGACCAGCTTCACCGACGATTCGGTGGCGCTCAAAACTAATTTCTTCACAGACAGCGGAGGCTTGCTCGTGCGCTCGCCTTCCTTGCTGTACGTGAAAGAACTAGCGCAAAACTCTCTGTTGTCTTTGCAATACACGATGGATCGCGTGCGCATTCCGCCGTATCGCGGCATTTCTGCGAAGCCCGTGGCGCTCGACGGCACCACCGGCGCATCAAAGCCCGCCTCGGATAGCAGCAGCAACGGCTATTACAGCAAAACGCGCAACGAATTCACCGCCAATCTCACCGCGCAACGCTGGGGTGTGACTGCGTATTACTCGCTGGAGAATGACTACACCGGCCGTCTGCTCAGCGCGGGCGTGAATCAAGATTTCAACCGCAAGAATACGAATCTTGCGTTCAGTTTGGGATACGGCTACGACACGATCAGTCCGTTGGGGCGCAAGGCTACGTATCAACGCCGCAACCTGCTGGTTAACGCTACGCTCACGCAAACGCTCTCGCCCGTCACGATCATGCGCGTCGGCCTCGATGTGTCGCAAGTGCGTGGCTATCAAAACAATCCTTATCGCACGGTGTTCGTGCTCGGCTCGCCCACGCTGGAAAATCATCCCAAAGAACGTTTTCGCGTCGCCGGGTTCGCCAAGCTCAACACCTATTTCAAACGCGCGCACGCCGCGCTGTGGCTGGATTATCGCCTTTATGGCGATGATTGGGGCATTATCTCAAACACCATCAGTGTGAAGCTGCATCAACAAATCTCGCAACGTTTGCTCATGCGCTATCGCTATCGTTTCTATACGCAAACCGCCGCGGATTTCTATCGCGCCAACTATCCGCTCCTCACCGCCTCGGCTTTTTACACGGAGGATTACAAACTCGAGCCGTTCTATTCGCACTTGTTCGGCTTTATGGTTTCGTATGGCCTGGAGCCGCTCGCCGACACCGTGCCGTTTTTGGCGCACACGACGTTGGACGTGAAGTACGAGCGTTTTTTCACCTCGAATACCTTCACCGCGAATATCTATCAAGTGGGCATGACGGTGCATTACTGATTTGAGAATGTTGTCATTCAGCAGGAATCTTCTTAAGCATTGCCACCGTGGTTTGGCTTAAAAGGATTCCTCCTGAATGACAAGCTCATAGAAACTCTTTCCCGCACAACCCTTTTCAGGAGGAAACCATGTGCAAGAAACATTACCGCAGAATGTTGCTCTTCGCCAGCGCAGCTCTGCTGGAATGGACCACCTCCGCTATTGCCGGCGGCGCGCCGGCGCCAAAAGACTTGGGCTTTCGGCGCGTCGTGCAAAATGACGAAGCCGTTATCGCGCTGATGGCGCAACGCGTGCTCACGGGCATTGCGCAACGCGATCCCCATCTCTATCAAAGCTTTCTCGCAGAGGATTACCGCGACGAGGCGGCGTTGAACGCAATTTCCAAAACGGCTGCCGTTGCCGACTCGCGCGCAATCATAACGCAGATCAACGCACAAAAGCAGGAAGCCGTTTACAGCATTCTACTTCCCGACGGCAATGGCTCCGCACAATTGCATTTCATCAAACAAGGCGAACGTTGGCGCATTGCGTCGTCCGCCGGCTTGGCACAATTGGCGAAAACCGCATGGCCCGCAACATTTCAAAAAACCTCAGAAGCTTCGTTGTCGTTACTGAACGCTTCTGCAAACGCAGCCAACTATTCTTTCATCAACAAAGAAATTGCACCGGAGCACAGCCTCGGAGTTTTATCGCGGCACGTTACGCAATCACGCTTACAGCGCAATCTCTTTGGTTTGCCGCATAGCATGGCGCTCTTTGCAAAAGTGCAGCAGTTCGACGCGGCGCCATTTCTCGCGGCGAGCTACGTGCAGCTCGTCACCGATCCCGCGTGGAATCGCATCGTGTATGGCGATTATCAACGTTGGATCAAAGCATATGATGGCCATGATAGCGGCCGGCCGCTCAATCACCCGCAAGGCATTGCCGTTGATGCGCAAGGCCGCGTGTATGTGGCGGACACGNNNNGGCAAGGGCGAGCTTGCGCAGCCGAGTGCATTGGCGTGGGATGACCGCGGCACCATCTTCGATAGCAGCGATGACGTGTTGTGGGTAATTAGCCGTGAACCTGCGATCTTGTTGGCGTATCGTCTCAGCACTGCACAGCAGATTTTAAAATACCAAAGCGAGAGTTTGAACGATCCCACTGCGATTGCAATCGGCCGCTTCGAGGGCCGGAGTGACGGCAATCTGTATATCGCAGAGGCGGCGGCGCGCACGCTGCAGCGCTTCTATTTCAACGGCGCTGCGCTCCAGCCTCTCAACAGCATTGCGGGCGGAGAAGAAATGGTCGCCACCGCGCTCGCGACGGATCATTGGGGCAACGTCTATCTCTCCGATGAATCCTATCGCCAAATTCAAAAATACTCGCCGAGTTTGGAACTACTCACCACGCTGCGTGCCGAAGATGAAAACTTCCGGCCATTACAGTTTCAGACTTTGTTCGGTTCGCTCGAACTTGCGAATGCGCCTGCTCCGCAATGGTCGGGCTACGATCAAGCGTTTCTACTGGAGCATTGGACGGACAATTCCGGCGGACGGCGTTATGAGCTGGGCATGGATTTCGAGATCGCGCAATTGCGTTTGGCGGATGATCTTTCTGCAATAACGCTTGCAGGCAAATTGACCGATCCGGGTTATTTGAAAACGGAACTGGTTGCCGTACAAACACAGAACGCCGTGAATAGCTTGCACGAAGGCTGGGCGAATGCCGGAACCATGACGTTGCAATATGATCGCCGCCATCGCAACGGCGAAATGATTGCGCCGGGCTATTATAAACTGCGCCACACGCTGCGCTCGACTTATGATAAACCCGAAGCCACGCGCGAAAGCGGCGAGTTTTATTTGCCGCTCTATTATTATGAAGATTGCGGCGCGGCAACCCCACGCGATGCGCATCTCGTCGGTCGGGTCGTACGGGGCCGTGCACTTGTACTCGACGGTGGCCGTCGAGGAGAGCACGCAGAACCCGTGCGCGAAGCCCGGCGGCACCCACAGCTGGTTCGCCGCGTCGCCGGTCAGGGTCGCGCCGACCCAGCGCAGGAAGGTGGGCGAGCCACGGCGCAGGTCGACCGCGACGTCGAAGATCTTCCCCTGGACGCACTGGACGAGCTTGCCCTGCGGGCGGGCGCGCTGCGCGTGCAGCCCGCGCAGGACGCCCTTCGTGCTCCGGCTGCGGTTGTCCTGCACGAAGTCGTGGGGGACGCCCGCCTCGGCGTACCGGTCGCGCCGGTACGTCTCGAGGAAGTAGCCGCGGTCGTCGCGATGGACGGTGGGCTCGAAGAGCACCACCTCGGGGATCGACATCCGGGTCACGCGCATCGCCGCTGCTCCTCCTCGACCAAGGCCGTCAGATGGTCGGCGTACCCGCTCTTGCCGAACCCGCGGACGAGACGCCGGACGTCGTCCGTGGTGATGAATCCCTGCCGCCAGGCGATCTCCTCGAGGCACGCGATCCGCACGCCCTGCCGCTCCTGCAGCGCCTGGACGAACGTCGAGGCCTGCAGCATCGCGGGGTGCGTCCCGGTGTCGAACCAGGCGAAGCCGCGCCCGAGCTTCTCGACGCGCAGCGTGCCGCGCCGGAGGTACTCGGCGTTCACGTCGGTGATCTCGAGCTCGCCGCGCGCCGAAGGCTTCAGCGCCTTCGCGACGTCCACGACGTCCGCGCCGTAGGCGTAGAGCCCCGTCACCGCCCAGCGCGACCGCGGCGCCTTCGGCTTCTCCTCGAGGTGGATCGCGCGACCGGTGGCGTCGAAGTCCACCACGCCGTAGCGCTCCGGGTCGGC
>JABWAN010000821.1 GCA_013361015.1 Candidatus Zhuqueibacterota bacterium
GCAAGGCCAAGCGGCGCCCGCGCGTGGCAGCGCAATCGAGTTGCGAATGCTACAGCCCGACGATCCGTTGGTGCACCAGTTGCCGCGACCACCGGCCGTGGTTGCGCAGCGTTTTGCAGGACGTGGCCTACGGCGGCCAGCGCGAGGAACAGTGGCAGGAATTCACGCGCGAGTGCCGCGTACAATTGCGTTCGATTCGCGCCGAGGAAAAAGCCATTGCACATTATTCCGTGGCCGTGCCCGTCGCGTTCGATTTGAAACAGGCGCGCGAAGACCTCACGTTGTTGCATGATGAGCTTGCCAGGAATAAGACCGTGAGCCTGCGCTTTCGCTACGGCAGCGGCAAGCGCGCGCTGCGCGTGTTCAACGAGTATTTGCTCAACGGCAATGCGCCGCGCACTGCGGAAGACGTGCAAGTGTTGCTGCGCTATCTCGATATTGACGAAGCCAAGCGCAAACTGCTGGCCACGTGGACGAACGGCGTGCGCGAGGTGGGCGGACCGGCGCCGGAAGCAGAAAACGAGCAATTGCTCAAACTCATCGAAGATTATTTGCGCTTGCTAGAGCCCGTGCTCGGATGGAACAACACCTATCTGCGTTTGCTTACGGCTTCAACGAGCAATCTCAAACCGTATGGCGCGGCGGCATGGCACGAGACGGAATGGCTAAAGAAATATTGTGAAGGCCTGCGCGCGTACGCGGAAATTCTGGCCTCTGCGGCGGTGTACGAATTTTTTGAAGAATGGACGCGATATCTGCGCGCGGGCATGGCCGGCGAGCATGCCCATGCCGCTTGGGCGCGTCTGCTCGAAGCCTTGGAAGCGCATGACGCGCAAACCTGGGAGCGTGAGCTGCAAGCCTTGCAAAGCCTTGCCGCGTTCATGCCGCAATTGCGCGAGCTGCAGCAGTTGCGCGAAAAATTGCGTGCAGTTGCCCCACGTTGGTTGTTGGAAATCGAGAAGCAGAGCGGCGGCGCCGAACCGGCGCTACCAGTGGAGTGGCAAAAGGCGTGGGAATGGCGGCGCGTGCATTCTTGGTTCGAGCAGAGTGCGGCGCGGTTGAATGTTGAAGACAGCTACGAACGCCTGCGCGCCGCGCACGCAAAAGCAGCGCGCACCCTCGCAAGCTTCGTGGCGCAGAGTACCTGGCTGGAGCAGGCCAAACGCACGACGCCGGAACAAAAAACGGCGCTCTACGCTTGGTTGAAAACCATGCAGAAGCTTAGCAAAAGCGGCAAGGGCAAATACGAAAATCGCTATCGTAGCGAAGCGGCGCAACTCATGCAAACCTGCCGACCGGCCATTCCCGTGTGGATCATGCCGCTGGAACAAGTGCTCGCAACGTTTTCTCCGACCGGCGAAAAGTTCGACGTCGTTATTGTCGATGAAAGCAGCCAATGCCAGCTCTTTGCATTGGCCGCATTGTTTCGCGCCGAGCGCGCCGTCATTATCGGCGATCACAAACAAGTCAGCCCGGAGGCCGTGGGCATCGAGCAAGCGGAAGTGCACGAGTTGATGGCGCGCCACCTTCACGGTTTGCCGCAAGTCACTTCCGCGATGTGGGACCTGCAAGCGAGTTTGTTCGATAAAGCACAAGAGGCGTTCTCGCCGTCAAATCAGAGCTTGTTCTTGCGCGAACATTTTCGCTGCGCGCCGGAAATCATTCGTTTCAGCAATGAGCAGTTTTATGAAAACAAAATCGAACCGTTGCGTTTGCCGCTGCCGCACGAACGCTGCGCGCCGGTGCTCGTAACCGTGCGTGTGCCGGACGGACAGTGGAAACAGGATTCCGCCGCCGCGGTCAACGTGAAGGAGGCCGAAGCCATTGCAGACAAAATTGTCGAATTGTGCCGCGACGAAAGCTATGCACAGCGTACCATGGGTGTGATTTCATTGCAAGGCGTGGCGCAAGCAGAATTGATTGCCGGCTTGCTGCGCGAACGTTTGAGCGCTGAAGAAATTGTAAAACGCCGCCTGCTCTGCGGCGACGCCAAGCATTTTCAAGGGGACGAGCGGCACGTGATGTTTCTTTCCATGGTCGCCTCTGCGGAACCCCGCCCCGGTCCGCTCACGAACAAATTCGCGGAGCAGCGTTTCAACGTTGCCGCCAGCCGCGCCCGCGATCAGCTCTGGCTTTTTCATTCCATTGATGCAGAGAACCTGCAACCGAATTGCATGCGCTATCGTTTGCTGGATTACTGCCTCCATCCCGAACGCGAAGCACAAGCCCGGCGCTCCGCCCTTGAAACATTCGAATACTATGGCACGAGCCCGCTCGTGCGCGAAATCTATCGGCAGGTTATCGCGCGGGGACATCGCGTCACGCCCGAAGTCAAAATCGGAACGCATCCCTTTCGTATCGACCTCGTAATCGAAGGCGAGCATTCGCGCCTCGGTGTGCTTTGCGAAGGCGAGGAATGGCGCGGCGAAGAAGATTGGGAAGAAGAGCTGGAGCGCCAATTGGTTTTAGAAAGAGCTGGGTGGAAGTTTTGGCGCGTGCGCGGCAGCGTGTACTATCATGCCCCGGAAAAAGCGCTCGCACCGTTATGGGGAAAATTGGAAGAATTGGGAATCAGGCCCGCGGCCATACCGGAAGGTTGGGAGGAGATTGCTAGGGCTTGAGTTTATACCTTCGCACTACTTTCAAGCCATACTCTATCGGTTGCTTTTCTAAACCTTTCCAATCGAGCACGGCGAGAGCAGTATTGTTATTCGCCACGAGCGCAACCAACTCCAGCGTTTTGTTCGTGACGATCGGTTTGCTCCTTAGAACAATGTCACCCCTAGCTGTGTAAACAACAAGGCTCTTTTCATATTAAAAGCCTGCTGCGACGGAGGCGATAAACACCTCATAAGGAATAAAGCCTGGAGCTTGGCCGCGAAGGACATGCGTTTCCATTTTCAAAAACACGCCTTTCATCACGTTCACATTGAAGCCCACAGTGGCGTCGGTTTCCGCATCCTTGCCGAAGTCAATGTCCGGATCATAATGATCGTAACGCGCGAAAGGTTGCACGCGACCCCACGCTTCGAGGCTACCCTGCACATATGCCCCCAAAGCCCGGCGCTGCCAACCTAGAAAAACGCCCTTGGCATCCAATCGGTCAAACTCATTCATCGTGGCTTCGCCTTGCAGTTTGACCGCGGCCAGGCGCAATTCCACATCGCCGGCAGCGATCTGTTGCAGCGTGTTGGCATCGTTGCCATTTCTGCCGCGAAAGAAAGACGCGCCGAGCTTTAAGCGCTCCAGTTTGTCCGCGAAAAGCAGCCGCATGCCGATCGCCTTGTTCTTGTTGTCGTCTTGTTCATATGGCGCTGCGCCTTTGCCATTGCCGGCATAAAGGAAATACTCCAGATCGCCGTGCAAAAAAGGCCAGGTACCGTTTA
>JABWAN010000822.1 GCA_013361015.1 Candidatus Zhuqueibacterota bacterium
AGCACCAAATACCCCAAACCGATTTTAAAACGAAGACTTTTCATGGTGTCGATTTTGATCCGCAATGCCGCCTACTTTGGTTGTGGTACGAAAAAGAATTGAATAGTGCCAGAACAATTTTCGAGCAGCCATAATCCCTCCATTACGTGTGGAATCGCGCAGACATCCTTGCGTGCAGACAAGATGTTCGCGCTACTCCATACGTAATTGAGGCAATACGGGCAGCGGTGCGTTGCCCTCGCACAAAAACGCCGCCGCTATTCCTTCAAAACGACGCCTTCCGAGCGCGCAATATAGGCGGCGCAAGTGACGTCGCCGGTCACGTTCAACACCGTGCGGCACATATCGAGAATGCGATCAACGCCGAGAATGAGCGCAATGCCTTCCGGAGGCACGCCGACCATTTGCAGAACGAGAATGAGGAGCGGAATCGAGCCGGAGGGCACGCCCGCGGCGCCCACCGCGGTGAGCACACTCATGATGACCACGATCAATTGCGCGCCGAGACTCAAATCCACGCCGAAGACTTGCGCGAGAAAGAGCACGGTCACGCCTTCGAAAAGCGCGGTGCCGTTCATGTTCATGGTCGCGCCGAGGGGGATGACGAAACCGGCGATCTTCGGCGGAATGCCGAGATTGTCTTGCGAAACCGTGAGCGTGGTGGGCAGCGTGGCGTTGCTAGAGCTGGTGGAAAAAGCCGTGAGCATGACGGTTTCCACTTTCTTAAAAAACTTGAGGGGATTGTAGCGCGCGAAGACTTTGACCAAAACGGAAAAGGCCCCGAACAGATGCAGGGTCAAGCCGAGCAGCACGGTGACAACATACCAACCGAGCGCGACGAGTAGTTCAAACCCAAAGCGCGAAGTGACACTGAAGATCAGCGCCGCCACACCAAAGGGCGCAAGCTTCATGGCGATATTTATGATGACCACGGAAATCTCGTTGATGCCTTCTAGCACGCGGATCACCGGTTGCGCGCGCTCCTGCGCAATCATAGTGAGGCCAATGCCGGCCATGAGCGCAACGAAGATGAGAGCCAGCATGTCGGGATTGGGCCGCGCGACCGCGGCAAAGGGATTGCGCGGCACGATACCGACCAAAGTCTGAATGCCAAAATCAGTTTGATCCGCTGCGCCTTTGAGCGTGGTGGCTTCTTGACTGTAAGTCGCGAGCATACGCTCTTTGGTCTCTTGTGGGAGATGGTCGCCCGGGCGAATGAGGTTCACCAACGTGAGGCCGATACACACGGCGATGGCAGTCACAATCAAAAAATAAAACGCCGTGCGTATGCCCATGCGGCCAAGCTGTTTCAGATCGCCGATCTGCGCGACGCCGAGCGTCAAACTCGAAAACACCAAGGGAATGACGACCATGATGAGCATGTTCAAAAAGATTTTGCCCAGGGGATCGCTGAGGTATTTTTGCACGAGCGCCAACGCCGGTGCGCTGCTAAAAAACTTGTTGCAGATCACGCCGGCGAGCGCACCGACAACGAGACCGATGAAAATTTTGGTGTGCCGCGCCATGCGACGAGGTTCTGATGCCATCTTGTTGCTCCCTTCCATGTCCGAGTTCAGTTGATTGTGCAGCGGCCAAGTTAAAAAATCTGGTCAAAGAAGCAATGGCTTCAACGTTTGAAAAGAAATCAGCTTCAGCCTTACTGTTGTTTGCGCCGGCGCTCGCGCAAAACTTCTAGTTCTACTTCGACAGATTCCATTTTTGCCCACGAAACACGCGAAAAACTCGAAAAGGCTTCTCGTGTGTTTCGTGTATTGCGTCGGCAGAAACTCTGGTGTGCCGAAGTAGAACTATTCTCACCCGCATTTCCCATCATCCCCACCGCAAGGTCGCCGAATTGCTTCCGGAAAATCGGATCAATCCCGCCGCGCGGTAAAATCTAAGCTTGCACACTCTTGATATGGGTTCACGGGGGGGATACCTTTTCCCACTTGTGAAAATTGCCGCGAGAAAATTCCTACAACTGAAAATCCTCATTCTGCATATCCGCTCTGGCGTCATTCCAAGTGTTTGTTTTCCAACTCACTTTCCGTAGACAAATCTTTCCTCCAATTGGTATCGTACTTGCCAATCTAATCAAAGTCTTTCCCCAGTCATGATCTCAATTCATCGTTTTACTGCGCTTCGGCTCTTAGCCTCCCATCTCGCATCGTCGAGGCCTTTACCGTTTACCATGCGCAGCCGCCAATGTCATTCGGGTTGTTCTGTTGCTTTCTTGATCAACATCTCGCCCATTACCTGGAGAATTGCAAATGAACACCAATGCAAAAGTGTTTTCGCTCGGCCTCGACATGCTTCGTAGTTGGGCTTTGCTGCTTTGCTTTGTCACTATTCCCGCGTTTTCACAAACCGTGATTGGGCCGGGCAAAGTCTCGGGAACATGGACGGCCCAAAACTCGCCTTACATTATTCAAGGCTTCATTTCAGTGGAGGAAAACCAAACGCTGGTCATCAAGCCCGGCACCGTGGTGAAATTCGACAGTTACAGCCTCCGGGTAGACGAGGGCGAAAGTTTGGTTGCGGAAGGCACGCCGGATTCTATGATCATCTTTACTTCCAACAAAGCGAATCCAGCCCCCGGTGATTGGGGCGCGATTCAAGGCGGCATCATGCTCGATGATCTGGGCGACAAGGCCGTGCTGAAATATTGTATCGTCGAATATGCCACGAGTGGCATCGCTTGCTTCGCGAGCGCATATGGTTGCACCGGCCACTCCAATCGCGCGCGTATTGAAAACTGCATCCTTCGTTTCAACAAAGATCACGGCATTTATTGCTTAGGCTCGGGCGGCTCAACTGGGTGCATTCCTTCTAAAACCGGAAACAGCAGCCCGCATATTGAATCGAATTGGATTTACGAAAACGGCGGCGCCGGCATTTTCCTGGTGGCATGGGATGGCGACTACGCCAACGGCTATATCGGCGCGGAAATCTTTCGCAACGTTATCAGCAACAATCAAGGTTATGGCATCCAGTGCTATGGCGACGATCCCGTGCAACCGAAAATCGCAAACAACACCATTGCCAACAACGTTGCGGGCGGCATTCGCTTTTTGGATAATTTCGATCCCAAGCATTTTCTCATTCGCAACAATATCATCGCGGACAACGGCATCGGTCTCCATTCCGTGAATGCGGCCATCCCCACACACCAGTATAACGATCTTTGGAGCAATAGCACAGACTATCAAGGCTTGACCACGGCTGTGGGAGACACTTCCGCAGATCCCTTGTTTGTGAATGCGAATGCGCGCGATTTTCATCTGCAATCCCTTTCGCCTTGTATTGATGCGGGCGATCCGGTCAGCCCAAAGGACCCGGACAGCACGATTGCCGACATGGGCGCTTTTTACTTTCAT
>JABWAN010000823.1 GCA_013361015.1 Candidatus Zhuqueibacterota bacterium
CGCTCCTCCTCCAGCCGCTTGGCCAAGGTCCCTACCCTTTGCCGCCAAGAGCAGGGTTCGTAACTCGAAAAACACGGAATCAATGCGCACCGGGCATGCGCTATTGTTTACGATATTGACCGACACCCGGACTTTTTCATCGGGGCAAACTTCCAACACCGGCGGCCTGGGTTCCAACGTAATCTCCGGCCCAACGCCCTCGCCCTGCAGCGCCACTTCAAACGGATTTTCATCGGGATCATTGCTGAAAATCGATAGCGTTCCCGAATAGACTTTCATTTCTTTTGGGCAGAAACCCACCAACACTGTTACACTTCCACCCGGCGGAATGTTGAACTCTTGGCCTTCGACCGTGAAAACCGGATCGGAAGTTTTGATGGAATCAACCACCAGCGTATCGTTGCCGAGATTGCGAATGGTGAGAGGAAGCTTTGCGCAGCTATCGAGGCAGACTTTGGGGAAGGGCAATGGATTGGGACCGGCATCAATATCCGGCGCAAGCTCACCGCGGCCTTGCAACTGAATTTTGAAAGAACCGTTCGCCGGGTCGTTATTGAGAATGCGCAAAACGGCAGTGCGCAAGCCGGAGTCGGAGGGTGCAAATTCCAAAGTCACTTCATGCACGCCGCCCGAAGAAATGACCGTAATTCCGCCGCCCGCAATCACGCGAAAGTCACCGGCGTGGTTGCCCGAAATAGCTTGGCTATCAATATCAATGCGCAATTCGCAGAGCGCGGCGACATTGCGAATTTGATAAACGCTCGTGTCTTTCTTGCCGACCGAGGTATCATTGAAAGATAACGTGGGATCGCCGGCGATGGTGGGAGAGCTGCCCGTGCCGGTCAAAGAAACGTCCACAGTTTCGTCATTGGCAGCATTGCTGATAATCGTCAGGTTCCCAGGATAGGCTATCACTGAATCCGGCGAAAAGTGTACGTCGATAATGCGGCTTTCGCCCGGAGGAATGCTGAGGCTAACGGTACTCGTGCTGAAAACGGGATCGCTGAAATTGAAGGAGGAAACTTGCAGCGTAGCCGATCCGATATTGTAGATCGTGAGCGGAAGCAGACTCTCGCTCTCCAAGCAGGTCGGATTAAAATTCAAAGTTTCCGGCGAGACCGCAATCTTCGGCTGCGTGGAAGCTTCGCCTTCCAGGGCAACGTCGAACGTATCGTGCGTCGCGTAGTTGCTATAAATGTGCAGCGTCGCTTTGTGCGTGCCGGAAACAAGCGGGGCAAATCGCAGCCGCACGACGATGCTATCGTGCGAAGCGACCAGCGTATCGTTGACGGGTGTAATGACAAAGAAAGAAGGATCGCCCGTAATCTCCAAGCGATTGACGGTGAGTATGCAATCGCTGCGATTATAAATTGTATACGTTGTATCGCTCGCATCTTTGACCGCGGTCGTGTCGAAAACAACTTCGCTCGCGCCGTCGATCTTTGGCCCAACGGCATTGGCGATTACAATAATCGGTGAACCGTTCAAACGCTGGCCGTTGTACTGCGAGGAAATTTCCAATTGCTGCTCGCCCAGCAATGAACCCAACTGCCAAGTGGTATCGGCAATGCCGAAACTGTCGGTATTAACAGTTGCATTTATCGGCTCGCCGCCGCCTTGAATAACGCCAAAGCGCACAGGGTGATTTGGAAAGGGATTACCATATTGGTCGCGCACGCGCGCTTGAATTGGATTCGCAAGCGTGCTATCGATACAACCCGCTTGACCATCGCCGCTCACAAGTTCCAAGCTGACGGCATACGGGGGCTGCGGCCGCACGGCATAGAGCTTCTTCAAGCTAGGAACGTAGATCGTGCCATCCGGGCCGAATGCCGGTGAGTAGAAACATTGGACACTCGGCAATTGCCACAAAACCTCTTTGTTCGGAGAGAGCTTGAACAAACCAAACCGCGAGCTCTCATTCACTATATAAATGTCGCCGGAAGCGTCTACCACAGGCATGGTCTTGTAACGTGTGCTGCCGAGGTCGAACGTCCATTTTTCTTGGCCATTCGGATTTAAAGCGATCATCAAACCAGCATTAGCGCCGACAAAATAAATCGTTCCACTCGGACCAAGTGCGGGCTGGGAAGGCGGGCCATAAGAGGTATGATAGGAGTAATCCCAAATCTGGTTGCCTGTTTGAGAGTTGAGAGCAAGCACGAGCGGAACAGCAACTGAGCCGGCATAGACGACATTACCGCCGGCATTGATCGCCACCCAAGCCACTTGTTCCAAAGCAGGCAGAACCCACCGCGCAATGGGTTGACAGGAGGAATTGAAAACAAAAATACTGTTTCCGGCCGGTACATAGACTCTTCCATTTGGGGCAATCGCGGGTGTGTTATTCGGCTTCAGGCCATCCAGGCTACCAGTGCACAACAGATTCCCAGCCGGGTCAAACACGTAAAGCTGGGCATCATCGACAGCTATGTAAATGTTACCGTTTTTGTCAATGTTTGCAGCGGTGCCGACATAACCACCTACTTGCGCACGCCATTTCAGCGTGCCATTCGGGTTAATGGCGAAGAACCCATGTTCATGTGAGCCGACATAGATTGTGCCGTCTTTATCAAGGGTCGGAGGAAAACTAAAAGTCTCATTATTGCTTCCTCCTGGCACTCTATGCGAAAATCGCCATTTTTCCTTACCATCGGGGTTCAACGCATAGACATATTGATCGCCACGACTTGTGAAAATAACCGTGCCATCTTGTGCGACTGCGGGTGACTGAATTTTTTCTATGCCGATCGGCTTGGTCCAATAAAGATCCGGGATATTGGGACCTTCGACTGGAGACCTTCCGGACAGCCCGGCATCAGAACGAAATATCGGCCAGGGGGCACTCGCTTGGGCGTACACCCTGCCAATAGACAATAGTGTGAATACGGCTGAGAACCCCACGAAGTTGAGCAAAATCAGGCTGCGGAACCAAGTTCGCGGAGTGCTCATTCCTGTAGCAACGCTCCGAACATTTCTTCTTGTAGCAGTTTTGTTTTTCATATGACACCCTTATAGCATGCATCCTTTGAGACATTCCTAGGTCGCAGTGCAAGCTAGTTCAGAATTTAAAATACAAATGAGAACAAGGATATTCCGGTAAACAGAAAAGCTACTTCGTGGTGTTGCCAGAACGAAAACTTCTCCGGACAGAAAACGCAGCCAAACAGGGGATGCAGTGCGGGATGTCTATATGGAGAAAGCCAGGAGATTTTGAAAGTTTTCGGTCATTGGTCGAGCACATGCGGTAAACCTGGATATTCGTGCGCGACTTTTAAACACAATGAAAAAAATATTTTTGGTAGTTGCTGGACACAATTTTATGCAAATAGCAAACCACAAAATGAAGAAAAAAGATTTTGTAAAAAAATT
>JABWAN010000824.1 GCA_013361015.1 Candidatus Zhuqueibacterota bacterium
GAATTTTCTTTGGAACCGTTGGTCACAAACCAATGCAGCAAACGCCCAAGTTGAAGCCTCGAACCTCGCTCTTGCCAACGTGCAGCGCTTGGTTAAATTCGAAGCTCAAAAAGCGTTTGTCGAATGCTACTACGCCGCTCAAAGTTACGAATCTTGGCAGAAAGCAGCCGCCGTCTTCAAGCAAGCCGCGACTACAGGCAAGATTCGTTTGACCGACGGCGACATCTCCGGCTACGAGCAGCAGCGTATCGCGCTGGAACAGCAACGCTACCAAAAAGCTGCCGGCGAAGCGCAGGTGGAATTCATCAACAGCCGGCGGCGATTGGCTTTTTTGCTCGACCCGGCGCAGAGCGAAATGCAGTTTGAGCCGGCCGAAGTGAAGTCGGACTTTCACAATAATGATTTTCAAGACAACACAATTGGCCGAAGCGAAAGTCCGGCTTCGCCTGCTCCCGAAATAAATTTAGAAAAGCTGCTCGCACACGCGAGGCAAGATCGTCCCGATCTGCAAGCGGCGCGCGCCATATCGCGCAGCAAGCAAGCGGCATTGAGCGCGGCCAACTGGCAACGTTTGCCGGCAGCCAGCGTCTCTGCCGGTTACAAAAAACAGGTGGATGATTTCAAAGGCGCGGTGATACAGGTCAATCTCGGCTTTCCGCTTTTTGACCGCAATCAGGGCGAAGTGCGCAGCGCCCGTGCCGCTCACGAGCAACAGATCACCGCAACAGACTTGTTGGAAAAACAAGCGGCGCTGGAAGTGCGGCAAGCTTACGACCGCTATCGCCTCTACCGTGAATTGTTGGAAGCGCGCACCGCCGAACAACCGGAATCAATGTTGCAGATCGCACAATTCTCGTATGCCGAAGGCGAAATGCCGCTCATCGAGCTGCTCGACGGCGTTCGTGCTTATAGCGAGGCCTTTCAAACCCGCTTTGATTTATTATTGAAATATCAACTCAGCATTTTCGAGCTGGAGAAAGCCGCGGCAACTTCGCCGGCGAATTTTTAAACGGAGAAAATCATGTTACGTTCCTTGCCTTTTGCTTTTTGCCTTTTGCTTTTTGCATTATTGCAGGGCTGTCAAAGCCGCACGGAGACCACAACCGAACACGAGCATGAAGGCGCTTCCGTCACGTTGTGGACGGAGAAGACCGAGTTGTTTATGGAATATCCGGCGCTCATTGTCGGGCAAGAGGCAGCATTCGCCGTGCATCTTTCCGACTTGAAAGATTTCAAGCCGGTGACGCAAGGCCGTCTCACTTGTGTTTTTAAAAATGCCGGTGGTGGTGAAATCAACTTCATCGCTGAATCGCCGAGTTATCCCGGCATCTTTCGACCGATTATGAAATTTTCCGAGGCCGGTGTTTATGATCTCCAGCTTCGACTCGAAGGCCAACAAGTTGAGGATATCATTCAAGTCGCAGGAGTGCGTGTTTATGCCAACGAATCCGAAATTCCACATGAAGCCGAAGCCGCGGCGAGCGAAGAGCTGATCACGTTTCTCAAAGAGCAGCAGTGGAAGATTGATTTTCGCACTGAGCCGGCGCAGACGCGCAAGCTCTCCGGCTCGGTCAAAGCCGTCGGTGAAATTTTGCCGAAAGCGCAATGGCATGCTGAAGTTCCCGCGCTGGTGAATGGCGTTATTCTCGCCGATCAAAACGCCAATTTGCCTTCGGTTGGCGCGTGGGTGCAAAAAGGAACGGTGCTCGCCGTGATCTCGCCGCCCGCGAACACCGAAGCCGGCCTCAACAACGTTCGCAATGAATATCTGCTGGCCAAAGCAGAATTCGAGCGCGCCCAGCGACTTTTCGAGAAACAGGCGATTTCCCAGAGGCGGCTCGATGAAGCAAAATTGCGATTCGAAGCGAAGCGTGCCGGCTACGACGTCATTGCACAACAAGTGGATTTCGGCGGGTCGGAGAACGACGGCGGCGATACACCGCATTTTCACCTCAAAGCGCCGATTGCCGGCGTCATCGAAGAGATACACTTCCATCTTGGCGAAACCGTTGAGACCGGTGAAAAACTTTTTACTATTAGCAACCCCAAGCGCGTTTGGCTCAAAGCCAATATTCCACTGGCGCTCCTCGCGCGCGTGCAAGCGGCCACCGGCGCTTCCTTTAAAGTTGAAGGCTACGAGCAAGAATTTCGCGTCGATCAACTCAATGGCAAATTGATTTCTGCCGGCAGCATGGTTGATGAAAAATCACGCACCGTTCCCACTCTTTTCGAGATCGACAATCCGGAAAACAAATTGAAGATCGGCATGTTCGCTGAAGTTGCTGTGCAAACGAGCAAAGTTGAAGAAACGCTGGCGATTCCCGCCAACGCGATTTTTGACGACAGCGGCACGCCGGTCGCTTACGTGCATATTGAAGGCGAAGCGTTTGCTAAACGAAATTTGCAAACCGGCATTGCTGATCGCGGCTTCACGCAAATTCTCGGCGGCATTGCCGAAGGCGAGCGCGTCGTCACCGTCGGCGGCTATCAAGTGCGCCTCGCCTCGCTTTCGACTTCGGTACCGGTTGGTCATGGGCATGAACATTGAAACTGATGGCTTGTTGTTCTTTTCGTAAGCAGCGATCAAAAAATTTTGACAAGCGGAGCTTTTCATGTTCGACAAACTCATCAAGCTTTCTCTCGAAAATCGTCTCATCGTTTTGGTAGCGGCGTTGCTATTGCTCATCACCGGCGTGCTCGTTGCTCTTCGCTTGCCGGTCGATGTCTTTCCCGATCTCACCGCGCCGACAGTGACGGTGATCACTGAGGCGCACGGCATGGCTGCCGAAGAAGTTGAAACGCTCGTCACCTTTCCGATTGAGACCGCAGTGAACGGCGCGACCGGCGTGCGGCGCGTGCGCTCCTCCAGCGCCGCGGGCATTGCCATCGTGTGGGTGGAGTTCGATTGGGGCACCGACATTTTCATCGCGCGGCAAATTGTCAACGAGAAATTGCAAATTGCCGCGGCCTCTTTGCCCAACGGCATCGACCGCCCGATTCTCGCGCCGATTTCTTCCATCATGGGCGAAATCATGCTCATTGGCGTAAGCCTTGATTCTGTTGCGACAAGCAATGGGCATTCCATCACGACAATGGATTTGCGCTCCATTGCCGATTGGACGATTCGGCGACGCTTGCTCTCCGTGCCCGGCGTTTCACAAGTCGTGCCGATTGGCGGCGACGTCAAGCAGTATCAAGTTTTAGTCTCGCCGGAAAAACTCACGGCTTATGACATCTCGCTCAATGAAGTGCTGCATGCGGCGGAGCAATCCAACACCAACTCTTCCGGCGGCGCTTACATGGACGCCGGACAGGAGTATCTCATTCGCGGCATCGGGCGCGTGCAAAATTTGGAAGACATCGCCACTTC
>JABWAN010000825.1 GCA_013361015.1 Candidatus Zhuqueibacterota bacterium
GGAAAAAATTTTTAGAAGTGGTTGCAGCGCAAGGCGGCGATACTTCGAGGTTGCACGAGCCGTCGCGATATGCGAAGCCGGCTGCGGTTGCCTCGATCAAAGCAACGCAATCGGGGTACGTCGCGGCAATCAACCCGCGCGAGTTGGGGCGTTTGTCAATGGCGCTAGGCGCGGGCCGCGTAAATCTCAAGCACGGCGTTGATCCGCTTGCGGGCATTACGCTGCACAAAAAAGTGGGTGAGACGATAGCCACGGGTGAATTATTAGCGACCCTGCAAAGTTCAACAAAAAAAATAGATGAAGCACATCTTCAAACCGCGCTTTCTTGTTTTTCCATTTCCATTCAATCTCCCCCAATTCCTCAGTTGTTGCTCGCCCAACTCGATGAACACGGACGTCATCGATTCACGCTGTGAGGGTGCGTGAAAAAGAACTGATTTTCTGCTTGGCTTTATGCAGGCGCTTCTTTACATTCGCCATCGTTTCAATATAGAACAACAGGTATTTGCCGCAAGTAAGCTTTTAAAATTTTGAATTGAAAATTCCTAGTTTGAAATTTGAAACTGACGCCAGCGAAAGGAGAGGACTGTGACTGCTCAAGACTACATCAATCTCGAAGAACAATTGGGTGCGCGTATTTATCATCCGCTCGATGTCGTGCTCGCGCGTGGCGAAGGCATTTGGGTGTGGGATGTGGACGGGAACAAATATCTCGATTTCTTGAGCGCATACTCCGCGGTCAGTCAGGGCCATTGCCATCCGCGCATTTATCAAACGATGGTGGAGCAAGCGAAAACGCTCACGCTCACTTCGCGCGCCTTTCGAAATAATCAAACCGGATTGCTTTACAAGGAACTGCTGGAAATTTGCGGCAAGGACATGGTGCTGCTGATGAACTCGGGCGCGGAGGGAGTTGACACGGCGATCAAAACCGCGCGCAAGTGGGGCTACGTGAAGAAGGGCATTCCCGATAACAAAGCCGAGATCATCGTGTGCTTGGGGAATTTTCACGGCCGCACGACGACGTGCATTTCCTGTTCGCCGGAGCCGCAGTATCGCGAGCACTTTGGGCCGCTCACGCCGGGCTTTGTGTTCGTGCCTTACGGCGATGCGGATGCGCTCGCAAAAGCAATCACGCCGAACACTGCGGCGTTTCTCGTTGAGCCGATTCAAGGCGAGGGCGGCATCGGAGTTCCGCCGAAAGGTTATTTCACCAAGGTGAATGCGATCTGCCGTGCGAATAATGTGCTGCTCGTGATGGATGAAATTCAAACCGGTTTGGGCCGCACCGGAAAAATGTTCGCGTATCAGCACGATGCCGAGGTCAATCCCGATATTTTGATTCTCGGCAAAGCGTTGTCCGGCGGTTTCTATCCCGTGTCCGCGGTCGTAGCGAATCAAGATATTCTCGGGCTGTTCCGACCGGGCGATCATGGCAGCACGTTCGGCGCGAATCCGCTGGCTTGCGCGGTTGCACGCACGGCGCTCAAAGTTATTGTCGAAGAAAAGCTCGTACAACGTTCCGACGAGTTGGGACGCTATTTCCTCGAAAAGTTGTTGAGCATTAAGAGCAAGCACGTGAAAGAAATTCGCGGCCGCGGCTTGTTCATCGGCGTGGAATTGCAGCCCGCGGCGCGCGGCGCACGGCGTTTCTGCGAAGCCTTGCGCAACGAGGGCATGCTCTGCAAAGAAACGCATGAGCATGTGATTCGCCTCGCACCACCGTTGGTGATCACGAAAGAAGAATTGGATTGGGCGTTCGTGCGGATTAAAAAGGTTTTGGAGACGATGGAATAATGCCCAATTCACCTCGGCGGTTCCACAATTTCACTTTTTTGCACGCCAGTCAGACGTGGCATCTGTGCATCGACATCATGAACTGGGGCAATCATTTTTTTGATTGCCCCGTTTTATTTTTAGCATGAAACGGAGGAGGAAATATGATCCGACGCATTTCGCTCATTTGGTTTAGCGCACTCGCCGTGTTTTTCGGATGTTCGTCGCCTTCGACTATTGCGTTGTTGACCGATTATGGTTGGGACGATCCTTATGCCGGAGCGATTCAAGGCGTGATCCTTTCGATCAATCCGGAAGTTCGCATATTGAACCTCACGCACGCAGTGCCCTCCTACAACATTCGTGAGGCGAGTTACGTGCTTGTTACCGCAGCAAAAGAGTTTCCGGAGAAAACGATCTTTTTGGCCGTGGTCGATCCGGAGGTCGGCGGCTCGCGCAAAGCGATCATCGTTGAGACGCTCGATCAAAAGCTGTTTGTCGGTCCGGACAACGGTCTTTTCACGGATGCGATCCGCACATTCGGTTTCAAGCGGGCCGTGAGCATCACCAACGTGTTGTGGTTTCGAAAGGGCGATATTTCCAGCACGTTTCATGGCCGCGATGTGTTTGCGCCTGCGGCAGCGCGTTTGTCTGCGGGGAAAAACATGGATGATGCCGGCGCCAAGCTTCTGGAGAAAGACTTGGTGATGTTGGAGCGCACTCCCGCGGAGTTAACCGAGCAAGGCATCACCGGAGAGATTTTGCATCGCGATCATTACGGCAATTTGGTGACGAATATTCCCGCGAGTATTCTAGCAAAAGCCGGATGGCGCGCAGGCATGGCACTCGAATTCGTCTTGAAGTATCAAGTGGTCACTGCGAAGTTCGCACAGAAATATAGTGACGTTGCCAAGGGTGAAATGGTTTTGGTGTTGAATGGGCAAGGCCTGCTCGAGCTTGCGCGGTTTGTCGGCAGCGCCGGCGATAGCTTGCGAGCCATGGCGGGAGACAGCATCGTCGTGCGCACCGTCGGCTCGACGGAGCCGGTGACCAACAGTAGCCCGGCAGCGACAGCAACATTGTCGAAGCCCGTGTCCAATCGCGTTAAGTGAAAGCTTTCCTTGACAAGCTGCGCTAATTTTGTTAGATTGGCGCGTTTTTAATGAGCGAATGCCAATGTTGGTGCTGCGAATCTGATCTCCAAAGGAGCAAACTTCATGAGTCTTGATGCGTTGGGAATGATCGAGACCCGCGGCTTGGTCGGCGCGATTGAGGCAGCAGATGCCATGGTTAAGGCTGCCAAGGTCACTTTGATCGGCAAAGAAAAAATCGGCGGAGGCTATGTCACGGTCATGGTGCGTGGAGATGTCGGCGCTGTGAAAGCCGCGACAGATGCGGGCGCTGCGGCGGCAGAAAAAGTCGGCGAGTTGGTGTCTGTGCACGTCATTCCGCGTCCGCATGCCGATGTGGAATTGATTCTACCGAAACGCGCGGATGCGGCCAGCGGGTCATAAGCCATGAGTGCGCAAGCCCTAGGTCTCTTGGAAACGCGAGGATTGGTAGCGGCCTTGGAGGCTGCAGACGCCATGATG
>JABWAN010000826.1 GCA_013361015.1 Candidatus Zhuqueibacterota bacterium
GATGGCGCGGATGCGCTTACGCAGGCGCTGACGGTTGCGCAACAACAATCAGCGAAGTCCTTGGAGCTGCGCGCGGTCATGAGCTTGTGCCAATTGTGGGAGAAACAAAGCCGCCGTGCGCAAGCCCGGCAGGCATTGGCTGAAATCTATGCTTGGTTCAAGGAAGGCTTTGACACGCAAGATTTACGGGAAGCAAAGGCGCGGCTGGAGGAATTGTCGCGACCGTGAGTTTTTTTGGAAAAATTAAAAAGCCACGAGTTGTGCTCGTGGCTTTTTTGTTGAAACGCGATTTGTACTGCAAGCTCATTGGCATGCGACATCATTCAATTGCGAGTCCCAACATGCCTTCTCGCCGTCTTTATAGCTCGGCGCGGTGATGGAGCCGGCTTTCGTGACTGCGTCCCAATCAATCGTCACCGCCGTATTCTCGGAAGCATCATAGTTCATGACCGTGCGATCGGCGCCGTTCGTGTTGTACGTCACTTTATCGCCATACGTCGCCACGCCTTGCTCGATTGCCGTCAACTCAAGGTTGGCGTGCGTTTGATCCGCAACTTGCCAATCGATGCGCAGAACTTTAATCGCACTCGCGGGGCGCAGCGCATCATACACTTCCCAGTAGCCGGTTTTGTTGTCGAGTTTGGCCCGGCCTTCATACCACAAGAAGTTGGTCAATGCCGGAGTAACGCCGGTGGTGCTTATGCGCATCTCAAACACGGCCTCCGTTGCCGGCACGTCGATCCATCCTGCCAAATCCGCTTTGAAAGTCTTAGGCCCATCGTTGACGTTAAAAATCCAGTGAAACTTGCCGTCCTCTTTCAGCACAGGTTGCTGCGAAATCGCGGCGACGAACGTCAACGTCGGCACGCTGAGAATCGTGGCCACCGCAAGATTGATCGTGGCGACCGTCAATCTCGCCGTAACGAAATTCTGCCCAATCGCACTGGTCTCCGCCTGTCCTTTGGACAGAGCCTGATTGAAGTCGCTCAAATCCATCGTCATCGAGCTTTGCGGCGGCAGAGTGGGTTGCTGTTTGTTATCCGGGCTGGCCGGATTCTTGTCGCACGCGGTCATGAGCATGTGTACTGCAATCAGCGCCGCGACGAAGAGGTGATTGAGAAGTGATCTTTTCATCACGAATCCTCCTGATGAAGTTTAAAGAATGGAGTGAATTGTTTTGCCCTTTGTCCTTTCAAGTCTCATGCCGTTGCGGCTATACACTGCACGAGTTGTTTTTAAAGAAGTATTCCAACAACACGACTTGATTTCGAAACTCCGGCCTGTGAAAAATTTCAACAGTGTTTCCAATTCGCAACGGACTGGAGGGTGATTGGAGAATTCCCTCGCCTTGCTCTCCTGCCAGGCTGAATGCATCTGCATGTGGAAGTTGCACGCATATAGCATGGAGGTTTGTTCCCATTGCCAAATACCTACTCCGAGATAATACTGCTCACAGTGAAGCTTAGTTTTCCACCGCCGTTTTGGCCGAATCCCTCCGCACTGCGCTTTGTACCAACGCGGCTTTCCCTGCAATCTCCGCGGCGAGCGTCTCCGCCATTTGCCGCAGTTGCGCAGAGGAACTGCCTTTCGCGTAACAAGCCGTCATCGCTTCGCCCGTGCTGACATTGAGAATGCGTGCATCCGCCTCGAATGCTTGCGCGGGCTTGCTCAACGTTCCGACGACGACGGCTTGCACACCTAAAATATTTCCGACGGCTACTGCGGTCTCGCTTTCCAACGCGCCGCTTTGTCCCAATGCCTGCTCTTGAAACACACGCTCGAGCTGGTTGCGCTCGATGATGCGATAGTTGTTGCGATTGATCAAAGCTGTGGTCAGCATTTCCGCCAGAGTTTTGCCCAGGCTGTGCTCAGCGGAATCCGAATGCACAGCACTAAAGGGAAACACTGCGAGCAAGGGCCTATGGCTGAGCGCTGCGGAGGTATCATTTGCCGGCGGCAGAGCAGGTGTGGCAACTTGGGGTGCAGCCAACTGCAAGAGCTTGGGGTTCTCATTCCTAAAGCGCGCGAGCAAACGATTCGCTTCGGCCTCGTCCGGTTGTCCGGCGGAATATCGAACCGCTTTGCGCAAGTGATCGAACGCCGCCAGTTTTTTGTGCTCTTGCAGCAGAACTTGCGCAGCCACGAAGTGCGCACGAGCATTTTGGGGCTGCAAGCGCAATGCAGTCTCCGCGTAACGATGTGCCGCCTCGATTTTGTTGTCTTTGAGATAAAGCAAAGCCGCGCCCGCATAAGCATTCGCGTTACGCGCATCGAGTCGAATGGCCTCTTCGAATTTGAGCAATGCCAATCGGTTTTTGCCCTGCTGCAGCAATGCCAAACCTTCGCTCGTTAAACGCTCGGAGCGGTTTTCCTTTAAACGAAGTTGTGCGCGCGGCTGTGTGCGCGCTTGTGCCGCGGCTTGGAAATCAAAATTTGCCAGCGTTCCTGCTAGCAGTACAATGGCGACGAGATACTTCATGTGTTCTCCATAAACTTGAATACGGTATTGTGCTCCCAGCGTGCCGTCCGTTCATGTCATACTTTGCTGATTGGGAATCTTCCCAAGTTTGACTGCCGTAGCCTCTGGCATTTTGCGGGGAGGACTATCATGCGAGGCCGCTTTTGCAGGGCGTCATTCGCTCGTTGGCAATTGCTTCACCAGCATCTTGTCGACACGGTTGCCGTCCATGTCCATCACTTCGAAGCGCAGGCCGTTCCATTCGAAGTGCTCGCCGGTCGCGGGAATGTGTTCGAGATAGACCATCACGAAGCCGCCGAGGGTTTCGAAATCGCCGCGGTCGTCGCCGGGCAGCTCGGAAAGCTCGAAGAGCTGTTTGAATTCGTCGATCGGCAAATAGCCGTCAATGAGCCACGAGCCATCGTCGCGTTTGACGACCTGCGCCTGTTCGACCGTTCCGAGATTCGGCATGTCGCCCACGATCGCTTCGAGAACATCATTCAGCGTGAGCAGTCCCTGCATCTCGCCGTACTCGTCGATGGCAATGGCGATGTGCGTGCGCGAATTTTTGAAGAGCTCAAGCACTTTCAGCGCGCGCATTCTTTCGTGCACGAATAAGGGCTTGCGCAAGAGCGGGCGCAGATCAAACGTTTGCCCGCTCAAGATATGCGCCACCAAATCCTTCACGCGTACCACGCCGAGAAAATTATCCGTGCTGCCCTGGCATACCGGAAAGCGCGAGTAGCCGCTGCCGGCGATTTTCTTGCTCATTTCTTCCACGGTGTCATCGAGATCGAGCCAGACAATATCGCTGCGCGAGGTCATCAACGTGCTCACGCGGCGCTCTCCCAGGCGAAACACGCGCTCGACGATATCCTGCGCGGCCTCTTCGAACACTCCGGCTTCC
>JABWAN010000827.1 GCA_013361015.1 Candidatus Zhuqueibacterota bacterium
TGGTCGGATCAACGCAACGGCGACAACGATACGGATATTTGGTTGGCGAAATCGACCGACCACGGCCAAACTTGGAGTGCACCGATCCGCGTGAATGACGACGGCCCGGGCCGCCAGCAATTCTTCACCTGGATGACGATTGATCAGGCCAACGGCGCGCTTTATTTCGTATTTTACGATCGCAGGAATTACGGCGATAACCGCACCGACGTTTTCATGGCCGTCTCGCAGGACGGCGGCGAGTCCTTCATCAATTTCAAAGTAAGCGCGTCACCGTTCACGCCGCGGGAGGAAATCTTCTTTGGCGATTATACCAACGTCGCGGCGCATAACAACGTCGTGCGACCCATCTGGACGCGGCTGCACAATGCCGAGTTAAGTATGATGACAGCCCTCATCGATCTTGATGCCATCACCAAAGTCGAAGACCGCAGCGAGCCGGCGCCGCAAACGCACGCGCTCGCACAAAACTTTCCCAATCCGTTTGCAGAAGCCACTTATCTCTCCTTCAAACTGCATGGGCCTGCAATCATCAGCCTCAAAATCTATGATCTTCTCGGCAAGGAAGTCACCACCGTCATTGACCGAAAGCCCTATGGCATCGGCCAGTACATCGAGAGCTTCGTGCCGAAAGAATTCCATTTGCCCTCCGGCACTTACTACTACGTTTTGCAGAATGGTAGTGAATTGATGAAGAAAAAAATGATTTATGTGAAATGAAATGTGCCCCGCACTTCACCGGTGCGGGGCACATGCTCTCCTCCCGCTTCTCCACTGCCGCTCCGTGTTACTTGACATTCGTCGAAAAGCTGTTATATTCTGCGCCATCCCCAAAACGGTCAAAGACCGTTCCCACCAGATATTCTGAAGATTGCAATACAATTGGCTGGTCACTTGCAAGAAAACTGACACAAAGGTCGGGTACTTAAAATACACAAAGGCAATCTCCGGCTCGCTTCCAGCGGAAGCGGGTCAAGATTCTATTCCCGAACCGGGGATTCCGGGGAATCATAATCTCAGCAATGGCCCAACGACGAACATATGATCGGCCAAACCATCTCTCACTACGCCATCCTCGAAAAACTCGGTGAAGGCGGCATGGGCGTCGTGTACAAAGCGCTCGACACCAAACTCAACCGCACCGTCGCTTTGAAGTTTCTCCCGCCGGATTTGACGCGCGACCAAGATGCCATTGACCGCTTCATCAATGAAGCGCAAGCCGCCTCAAGTCTCGATCACGCGAACATCTGCACGATTTACGAGATCAATGAAACGGCGGAAGGCCAGTTGTACATCGCCATGGCCGGCTATGACGGGGAGACATTGCAAGAGAAGATTGCAAGGGGCAAGTTGCTGGTGGCAGAGGCGAATGATATTGCTACACAAATCGCGCGCGGTTTGGAACGCGCGCACGAGGCCGGCATTATTCATCGCGATATTAAGCCTTCGAATGTGGTCATCACCACTCGCGGGGAAGTGAAGATTATCGATTTCGGTTTGGCCAAACTCGCCGGGCAGATGCACTTCACCAAAACCGGAAATCTCTCCGGCACGGTGGCTTATATGTCGCCGGAGCAAGTACAGAGCAAACCGATTGATCATCGCACGGATATATGGTCGCTTGGCGTCGTGCTCTATGAGATGCTTACCGGCGAGTTGCCGTTTCAAGGCGAGGGCGATCACGCGGTGATCTTCTCCATTGTCAATGAAGACCCGGCCATAGTCACGGCTTTGCGGCCGGAAACGCCGGCGCTGTTGGCGCAGCTCGTACACAAGGCGATGCAAAAGAATCCTGCCGATCGCAGCCAAACCATGGCGGAAGTAATTCGCGATCTCTCCCATTTCCTCGACAAAACCGCTGCCTCGTCAACTAAGAAAAACATTCCCGCCATCGTGGTGCTGCCCTTTGCGGATTTGAGTCCGCAAAAGGATCAAGAGTATTTTTGCGACGGCCTCACCGAAGAACTGGTCAGCGCCCTCTCGAAAATCGAAGGCTGGCGCGTGGTGTCGCGCACTTCCGCTTTCGCATTCAAAGGCAAGGAGCAAGATGTTCGCGTGATCGGCAAACGGCTCAATGTCAGCCATGCCCTGGAAGGGAGTGTGCGCAAAGCAGGCAGCCGGCTGCGCCTCTCCGCCCAGCTCACCAGCGTCGATGACGGCTTTCAACTTTGGTCGGGAACTTATGATCGCGATCTGGGCGACGTGTTTGCCATTCAAGATGACATTGCCGGCGCGATCGTCGACAAGCTGAAAGTAAAGCTGGCCGGCGATCAGCACGCGCAGCTCATCAAACGCTATACGGAAAATCTCGCCGCGTATAATTTGTATTTGCAGGCGCGCTTTTATTTGAACAAGCGCACTGAGCCGGGCTTGCGGAAGAGCATCACGTTTTGCGAGCAGGCGATTGCGTTGGAGCCGGGCTATGCGTTGGCTTATGCCGGTTTGGCCGATAGTTACATTCTGCTCTGCTTTCAAGGCTTTCTGCCGCCGCAAGAAGCAATGCCCAAAGCCAAAGCCGCGGTGGAGCAGGCTCTGGCGATTGATGAAACCCTGGCCGAAGCGCACACTTCGCTCGGCTGCATTCGCGCGATTTACGAGCACGATTGGCCGGGGTCCGCGCAAGAATTCCAGCGGGCATTGGCGCTGAATCCGAATCATTCCATGACGCGCTATTGGTACGCGCTCTGGTATCTGCTGCTCACCGGGCAATTCGAGGCCGCATTGGCCGAAACGCAAAAAGCGCTGGAGTTCGATCCGCTCTCGCTGGTGATCAACACCGGCCGCGGTTGGCAATTGTATCTGGCCGGGCAGCATGAGCGCGCGCTGGCGGCGATTCAGCAAACGTTGGAGATGGACAAGGATTACGTTTTTGCGCGCGATCTTTTGGGCCAGGTTTACGCGCAGCAAGGTAGATATGAAGAAGCGATTAGCGAGTTGGAAAAAGTCGTCACGCTTTCCAACCGGCGCACGCTGAGCCTTGCCGCGTTGGGTCACGTCTATGCGGTCGCTGAAAAAATTGACGAAGCCAAGCAGCTACTCGCAGAATTGCTCGCATTGGCGCAACAGAAATACGTTTCGTCGTATGACATCGCCCTCATCTATGCCGGCCTGGCGGAGAATGAGCAGGCATTGGAATGGCTTGAAAAAGCTTATAAGGAGCACAACTGCTGGCTGGGATTTCTCAACATCGAACCGCGCTTTCACCGCCTGCGGGCGGAGGCGCGGTATGCTGCGCTGTTGAAGAAGGTGGGGTTGTGAATGCAAAAGGGTAGATTTTTATATTGTCCAGTCTTCAATTCTAAGATTAGGGACTTTTGCAAAATCACTCAAATTTCGCGTCAACAAAATCGCATTTTGTGATAGCG
>JABWAN010000828.1 GCA_013361015.1 Candidatus Zhuqueibacterota bacterium
GGCAGCGTGAGCAACGATCCGCCGCCGGCAAGAATGTTGATGAAGCCGCAAAGAAGGCCAACGACGAAAAGAATGGTGAGCTGCAGAGGAAGAGAAAGCATCAAATGCTCTCATTCAGTTTTAAAATTAACCTTAGCAGACTGCGCGAAGAAGAATTTTCACATCACCCCCAAGTCCCGCGGATCAGTAAAGATTCGCGCTTCCTGTTTGTAGGGCACGAATCCGGCGCGTTGATAAACCGCAAGCGCTTGCGGATGATCGAGCGTGCAGGTGTGCAGCCAGAGCCGTTGCGGGTGATGCGCCCAGGCTTTGTCGATCACGGCATTCAGAAAAAACGTTCCGAGACCCTTGCCGATGAATTCGGGTATCAAGCCGAAATAAGCCAGCTCAATCTCCGGCATATGCTGCAGATTCAGCTCCCCATATCCTGCGGGCACGCCCTCGACGTAGAGCACGTGAATTTCTACTTCGGGATGCTGAATGATCGCGCGCAGTTGTTCGTCACTCAATTGGCGGCGTTGATACCACAGCCATTCTTGCCCGACCGTGTTATAAAGATAACGATAAAACGAAACCGTCGGTCGCACGGCCTGCAACACCGAAACATGCTGCGCCGGCGGCCCGCTCTCGCGTTGCGGCCGGGCGCGCATTTCGAGATAGGTGAGGGTGGTTTCGAGCAGGCGTGGCGAGGGCATTGACATATTGCTAAACCTAAGCACGATTGCGGTAATTTTGTAAATCTTCGACCGTCATTTCTTCCGGTGGAACCAGCCGATATTGTTTCTCTTGTGATAACGTAATGAGGCCCTTGCTTGTTCTTTCGAATTCAAACATTGCAATGGCATTATTGGCCAGGAACTGGGCTGCAATCGGGCGGCAAATCAGCTCGGGAAATTTATCAGCGCATATCGCGAAATCCTGTTCGATTTGAACGATGCCGAGTTTGTCCTTGCCGCCTTTGGCTTGAAAATGTTAGCTAGCGAGGTCGGTCTTTTTCCCCGGCCATTTTAGCACGACGACTTCTTCTCGCAATTGTTCGCGCGTCGCGGTGGCCAGACGTGTGCGAAACAAGTCAATGCCGGCGACTTCATACCCCAAAGATTGCGCAATGTCTGCCAGCAATTGGCCGGTTCGGATCATTACACGCAAATATGAGGCTTGGTCACCGACGACATATGCGAGTTGCGCACCCGGTTTAAGAGCGCGACGTAACTCCGCCAGATGGCGTGCCATGCCGCCGAAATAGAGTTTTGTTACTCTTCCATACAAGCGCTCGAATCCCGAGGTTTTGCCCAACTCAATGCGTCTTTGTTCTATTGCGTGGGCGAGGCGTTGAATCTCGGGATGGCCGGCTATCCATTGGTCGTCTGAATCACCTTTGTAAACCGTGCGCGTATTCGAGCGCACTAAGCGTCGCTTTAAAGCTCGCAACTCGGCGTGGTTATTAATGAATCCGAGCAGCACCGATTCTAATCTCGTGGTTCGAGTATAGTCTTTTTCATTCGGGTAAGGCGGCGAAGTGATAACGGCATCAATTGAGTTGGGCTTGAGGAGACTGAATATTTCACGCGCATCAGCCAAATGTACAATGACTTTGGCGTCATTGCCGCCTTGGAGAATCGCAAGATCACGTGCCATGCGATCGACCTCATTCAACCAGGCACTGAGCACTGGTGCGTCTTCTTTCGGTTTGCCAATCCCAACCTCCGGCCCGAAGCGCAGATTGCTGATCGCGAAGACCAGTGCTTTTGCCAGAGCCAGCAACTCATGGCGATGGTAAGTTTTGTGTTGATGCTGTTGCAGCGCTTCGAGTAATACGAGTGTTTTGTGCAAAGGCAGCGGGCTGATTGAATCGCGCAGTAATAGCTTTTCTTTTTCGGGATCCAATCTCAGCAGGTGAGAACGAACGCGGCTATTCAAATAAAAAAGCGGATCATCCTCGATGCCTTGTGCGGCGAGTTTTTGCGCCGCACACTCGGCAACCAAGCGGGCATGCTCCGACAAGGCATCCGGCGTAACGCTCCAATCCACTTTCACAGTGCTAGCAAAATGCGCCATCACGTTTGCTTCGATGCCCACGCTGGCAATACCTCGCATTTTCGCCGTTACCAAAGTTGTTCCTGTACCGCAAAAGGGATCCAATAACGTTTGGCCCGGCTGCAAATCGAAGCGCTTAATGTAATCTTCAACGAGATGAGGCGGAAACGAAAGCACAAAGCGATACCAGTCATGCACCGGCTCATCTACGGCTTGCAGCTTATTCGCATTGCCATTCTTATAAGAGCGGCCAGGCGCTAAGGTTTTTGAGGTTGTCGTTATCACAGCCATGGAACACGTCACTTATGATTTACGCCACCACTGCGCTCAAGCCTTCGAAGCAGCGCCGGCCGGCGACGCAATCTTCCGGCGTCACCGGCCGGTCATCCGGGCCGATGACGTGCAGGGTTTTGAGGCACTGGCATGGGGTGTAATCGTCAGGATTGTAGTTCAGTTCCGCTTGCTGAAAGGCGGGGAGGTAGTTCGAGCGCGTACGCAAATTCACGCACACTTCGTGGGATTTTGATAAGGCCATTTCGTGCTCCTTTTGAAATGATACGGATAGCCAAATACCTGCTAAAACGACACGCCCATATCAATGATGCCCTGCATCTCACCAGCCTTGTTGCGCGCGATTTCAAAACGCAGAACATTGACCAATGGCACATGAAAATGCACTCCCGCACCGTAACCATGCAGACCTTGTTTGAAATCTGGAATTTCGGGTTCGGACCACACGAGGCCATAATCCGCGAACACGCCGAGGCTCACACCGAATTTGGTATTGCGCCCCATTTCCAACAAGTATTCCGGTAACATATCTTTGACGATCGGCATATCCGCGGCACGAAGATAACGCAAGGGCACAAGTGGTACGCGCAATTCGACCGAGCCCAGCGCAAGATTGCGGCCCGAAATCCGATCAAAAAAATGCCCGCGCACACGATGTTGATAGCCGAGATAAACCAAATCATGCACTGGAATCACGTCCTGGCCGACATCTGACATCGCACGTATGGCAATTGTGAAATGCCGGCTGAGTTTCTCATAGTGGCGCACATCTAAACTATGACGCCAATAGTGAATGAATTCGCTGCCGAAGCCCACACGCCGCGTGGAAAGGCGAAAGTATGTTCCAGCGAGAGGATATTCGTAGAGATCGCGCGCGTCGTAAAGATACGTCAGGCCGAGTGTGGGCAAAACGTCGCGTCCGGAGGGATTGAGCGTCTGTCCCGCCACCGCGGGATCGAAACGCAATTGCGAGTATCCGAACAAAAGACTCAAGTAATTGAAATGGCCGAAACGTTTGCCGATTGTGAAACTGCCG
>JABWAN010000829.1 GCA_013361015.1 Candidatus Zhuqueibacterota bacterium
CGAGATTGTCTTCCAAAAAAATGCGATTGGTCTCGCGATCGAAGCATTCCGAATGTGCACGAAAGACTTCGGTGGCATTCACGGCCAGCGGGCTATCCACATAAACCGGCATTTCGGGAATGCGATTCATTTGCCACAGCTTGTGCAGATAATAAACCAATGCCTGCGTTCTGCCCACTGCAAATGCGGGAATGATGATCTTGCCGCCGCGACGATGCACCGCGGCGACGATCTCTGCCAACTCATTTTCGATGTTCTCAAAATCGCTGTGCAGCCGATTGCCATACGTGCTCTCGAGAATCAGCATATCGAGATCGTCGATTTGATCGGGATCGCGCAACAGCGGCGCGCCCGCGCGGCCCCAATCGCCGCTAAAGCCAAAACGCACCTTGCGGCCTTGGTCTTGAAACTCGAGCGTGACACTGGCCGACCCGAGAATGTGTCCCGCGTCGCGAAAAGTAACTTGCACCTCCGGCGCGACAAAGAACGGGCGCGAGTAGGGCATGCCGACAAAATGCTGTAAAGCCTCTTCGGCGTCGGCCATCGAATACAGCGGCTCGATTTCCTCTTTGCGTTTCTTCCGCAACCACTCCGCGTCTTTCTCCTGCAAAAAAGCCGAATCGCGCAACATCAGATTGCACAAATCCGCAGTCGCGCGCGTGGCGTAAATCGGGCCATCGAAACCGCGTTTGACCAGTGAAGGAATGTTGCCGGTATGATCAATGTGTGCGTGCGAAAGCACGAGTGTATCAACACGCGTAGGATCGAAGTGGAAGGATTCATTCTTCTGCCGCGCCTCGGCGCGATGCCCTTGATACAAGCCGCAATCCAGCAGAATCCGTTTGCCGTTGAGGGTGAGCAAATGCTGCGAGCCGGTCACCGTGCGCGCCGCTCCGCAAAATTTGATGTGCATGCTGTCGTTCCTCCTCGTTTAGAAGTGTTGTCAATCTATACCGGTGCTTTTTGAATGTCAAGCGGAAATTCTTTTCACGCGCAAGGTTTGAACTAGTGCAGCCGCTTTCTGACAGTTTTTTTTGCTCTGTCGCTGCGCGTTGTTGCGTGTCATCTGCGCTTGTTTGCCGAGGGGGCTAGTGCACCGAGGTGACATAAAGCGCTGCGCGGATTTCAAAAAGCAAAAGCCCGCGCTTCATGAAATGTGAAAACCAGAAGCGGCGATACTACGCCGAGGGCATTCAACAGGAGCCTTTTTGCGGCCCGGGGTTTGTGCCGAAGGTTAAAAAATTTCCATACTGAATGGCACACTTAACGGGCGCGTTCGTGCTCTTGGCTTTAAGTCACCTCGCGCGAAGAGGCCACCGCGGTAAACAAGCAGAGAAGAACCCTCGGTGAAGCAGCGACAGAACAAAAAAAGAAAACCCTAGCGTTTTACGAGAACCGCAGAGCCGGCCAGAAATGGCTGCGCTAGGTTCGCCGGCAAGAACCGAGGCATTGCTGGCGGCGGAACAACGGCTTGACTTTTTGTAAAAAGATGTGCATCATTGCCCCGAATAAATTTCACCTCATTAAAAAAGCTTACAGGTTAGGAGCAGGCAATGAGAGGTGAGCCACGAAATTATTTAAGAGCCGCCACCAGCATGAATCGTAACCGTCTTCCGGAGCGTTTGCGCTCCTTTTGTATTCCCGCGCCGTGGTTGTTGTGCGGCATTTGTATATGGGCCTCGTGCTTTTTAATGCAGGCTGCGCAGGCCACGGAGAAATGGTACCGCGCCTATGCGAACGGCATTGCGGCAATGCAGCGCAGCGATTGGCGCCAAGCTATTGCGCAATTCGAAACGGCGCTCGCGCAAAAAAAGTTTGACGCCGGCAAAACCCGCGCCTACGGCGCGGTGTTCATCGAGTATTACCCCAATCGTGAGGTCGGCGTTTGCTACTTTCATCTCGGCGAGATGGAGCGCGCACGGCAGTATTTGCAGCTTTCGTTGCAGCACTCCGCTTCGCCGCGAGCGCGTGAGTTCTTGCAGCGCATCAACAGCGGACAATCTGCTCCGCCCAGCCAGCCTGCAAACCTGCCGGAGCCACAGCCGGTTGCCAAAGCTCCGGAGCCGGCGAGCATGACATTGGTGGGCGATCGTCTCAATATCGCCATCCTGCCGTTCGTTGCCAAGGGCATTGGCGGAGAATTGGGCGAGATCGATTTGCTCGACAAACTCACCACGGTCTTCGTGAATCTGAATCGCTTTAAAGTGATCGAGCGCGCGCAGCTCGAAAAGATTCTCGAAGAGCAAAAGCTCGGCATGGCCGGCATTGTCGACGTTTCCACGGCTGCAGAAATCGGCAAAGGCATCGGCGTGGACGCGGTGGTTTGCGGCAGCCTGGTGCGCGCGGGCAACAGCGCGAGCATCGACGCGCGTTTGGTGGATACCGAAACCGCGGCGATCATTACCGCCAAAGATGCCTTTAGCAACAACGTATCGTTGGCGGCCCTCACGCAAATGATCGCGGAAGTGGCCGGTAAGATTAAAAGCGATTTGCCGCTGGTGTCGGGGTATGTCATTCAGTTGGAAAACCAGCGGCTGACGCTGGATCTCGGCCGGGCGAACAGTGTTCGCAAAGGTATGAAGTGTCACGTTTATCGCGAAGGCGAGCCGATCGTGCATCCGGTCACGAATCAAGTCATCGGCAAATCCATCGCAGAAGTTTGTGAAGTACAATTGGTAGAGGTGTTTGATAGTTACTCGATCGCGACCATTACCAAAGCAAAAAATGGTATGCCACAGGTTCGCGATCGTGTCATTACCAAATAACTGTGAGCGAGTTGTAAAATTCGCTTTTGTGCAATTCACAACTCAATTTTTCGGGAGAAAAAATGAAGCCTTCAAAATTGCTCATCACGCTTTTGGCGCTAGGTGTTTTCGCGAGCCTGGCGTTTGGACAACGCCGCAATCAAATCGAGTTTTACGGCGGCGCAGCTTTTCCTTTGGCACCAGAGACGTTCAAAGATTACACCAAAGTGGGATTGAGCGGCAACGCGCAATACGTGCTGTTTCCTTCACCGCGTTTGGGCATCACGTTTAATGTTGGCTACGAAGCTTTTTCCACCGACGATGAGAAATTTACAGATGCCTTGAGCACGGAGTTTACCGGCCAGACCGCCTCCTATTGGGTCGGGCAGGGGTTTGGCCTTAGCCCGAGCGCCACGGTGAAGTCCAATCTCTTAAGGATCGGCGCAGGTGTTCGACCCTATTTGACGGATCCGGAAGCGAACACGCAATTTTTCCTGCTTGGCCAGGTCAATTTCAATCTCATTAAAAATGATTTCAGCGCCAAGGAGATTCCTTATCAGTACGACGCCGTCAACGATCAACTCTTCTTTCTGACCTTCAATGATGAAGAGTAT
>JABWAN010000013.1 GCA_013361015.1 Candidatus Zhuqueibacterota bacterium
GAAGCCGTTGATGGCATTGACGGCGTGCAAAAGGCCCTCGAGATCATTCCAGATTTGATCATCAGCGACGTGATGATGCCCAAACGCGACGGCAACGAGTTGTGCCGTATTTTGAAAAACGACGAGAAGACGAGTCACGTGCCCATCATTATGCTCACGGCCAAAGCCGATAGCGAGAGTAAAGTACACGGCCTCGAAACCGGCGCGGATGATTATCTCATCAAACCGTTCGACTCCAAAGAGTTGCTCGCGCGCGTAAACAATCTCATCAAACAACGCCGGCAATTGCGCGAGCGCTTCAGCCGTGAGATCGTATTGAAGCCGCAAGATGTCGCCATCACGCCAAGAGACGAGGTCTTTCTCAACAAAGTAAAAACCGTGGTGGAAAAACATTTGAGCGATGAAAATTTCGAAGTGGAGGAATTGGGGCAGGAGATGAGCATGAGCCGTTCACAACTGCATCGCAAACTGCGCGCGCTCACGGATCAAACGCCGAGTCAATTCATTCGCTCCATGCGCTTGGCGCGCGCGGTGGAATTGCTCAAACAAGACGCGGGCACGGTTGCAGAGATCGCGTATCAGGTGGGTTTCGGCAGCCAGGCGTATTTCACGAAATGTTTTCACGAGCAGTTTGGATGCAGCCCGAAGGAGTATGTGAAGAAAAACCTTTGATCACGCCGTCGCCTATCAACGCTTGCAAAACTTCCGTTGTAAACGGCGGAAATTTTCACTATTCTTTGTCGCAAGCAGAAAGCCTAACGGAGAAAAAATTATCATGGAAACCGTTCAAGTGCAATTGCCGATGCCATTGGCGCAACGTGTCCGACAGGCCTCGCGTTCCGGTGAGGCTTTGAACCGCGTAGTCGCTGAGGCTTTAGAGCAGTGGTTAGATCATGAGCATGAAGAAAAAGCCGACCGTGAGCAAATTCTAAAAACTCTTCGCGAAGCCGGTTTGATTATGTCCTCTGAAAGGCAACGGGCATTTGCCGAGACGATGCTAAACGCACTACCGTTTCGGCCTGCTCCCAATCGAGAACGAGTTGAGGCCGCATTGGCGAAATTTCAAGTTCCGCTTTCGGAAGAGATTATCGCAATGCGAGGGGAGCGTTGAGGGTTTATTACTTTGACAGCAGCGCCGCAGTGAAAAGATATGCTGCGGAAAAGGGAAGCCAATGGGTGAAAGACCTCGTTGTACCTGTTGCTGGAAACGTTATTCATCTCGGCCAAGTTGGCGTCGTTGAAATCGCGGCGGCTCTGAGCAAGAAAGTTCGCACTGGAGAGTTGATTCGTGAAAACTATGAAGCAGCATTGCAATTGTTTCTGGCAGACCTCGCAAACGAAGAGTATATCACGGCGCCTCTGAGCGACACAATCATCCAAGCGGCTGTGGATTTGACCAAGCGGCATCCGCTGTGAGGATATGATGCCGTGCATTTAGCCACGGCTATTTCTCTGAACGCCACTTTAACTGAAGCAGCATTACCCTCTCTTATTTTCGTTACTGGCGACCGGATTTTGCGCGAAGCGGCACAGAGCGAGGGGCTTTTCATCGAAAATCCGGATGAGCACTGACCGTCTGCACCAATTCCTCCCTTATTTCGTTTTCAAATCTCCCCCAAACGAATTTTTCGAGCAGCGCAGCATCTTCCAAATCAACCTTGCGTCCGGCAGCCCGTTTGAGAACGAGGAGATCATCCAAAGCCACCAAATTGATGAGCACGTCCTTAACCTCGGCAACTTCACGCCGTTCCCACATCGCATCAAAGTCCATCCCTAATCTTCGCTTCGTGCAGGGCGCGCAGCAGGTCGAGATACTTTTCGAGCATGTTGCTCCTTCAATGATTGTTGCGCCAACAACGCGAGTTCGATGGCGCCGACCATTTGTTCGAATCGTTCGCCGGGCGTGAATTGCAGGAATCCGCGAATCTTGGCTTCCACGGTTTCGTGCTCGAAGCCGTGGTGGACTTGGGGTTGAAGCGGCATATAAATTTGATCGGATGAATGAGTCAAGGTAGCCGCAAAAGGCGCTTGCCGTGCCAAATCACTAGTATCTGAATTTTCTTGAGCCTTGGCCGCAGGCGGTAAACAATGCGATAATTGCCATGGAGCAATTCCCGTCGAGCCGGGTCACGAAACTCCGGAACGATGTGGCCTAAGTATGGCGAGCGCTTGAGCAAGCCCACTATCTGAAAAATGCGACGGCGAAAATTCTCCGCGGCAATGGGCTTGTCCCGCGCGATGTGCTGGACGATCTGCTTTAGCGACCGTTGCGCCGTTTGGGTCCATTCAATTTCGTGCTCTTGGGGCGCGTTGTGGTTTTGATCCATTGCCTTGACTCCCTCTCCAATTGCGCGTGCGAGACGACTTCACCGCGTTTCGCCTCCGCTTCGGCAGCTAGAATCGTTTCATGAAAGGCGATCCGCTCCAACAAGCGCTCATACTCTTCGATGTCGATTAAAACGCCTGCGGCTTTGCCTCGGCTCGTCAAAAAAATGGGGCGGCGCGTTCTCTGCGCGTCCTTCAAGAATTTTGCCGTATGCCCTCCCAATTCACTGATCGGGCGGATATCTTCCGATGGCAATATCGTTTGCATGACGTGTTCTCCTTAAAGAAAGTGGAATAAATTTAAGCGGCTTTGCTGCGCGAATGGAATATAAGTACGCGCTTCCAGTTGTACAAGCGGCAATTCCCCTGAAAGCTTTTTTCACGGCGAAAAAGCCCATTGTCGTGCGCAAAGCAGCGGGATTTTCGTTCACGCGACATAAGTGCAAACCTTTGCGACATAGGTGAAAGATTTCACGCCCATCTTTTTGTAGCTTATTCGCGAACAAAACGTTGCACCAATTTCCCAACTTCACTTAACCGGCGGAGGGTTTTATGAAATCAGCCACCTTCTTAAGAACGTTTCTGCTGCCCATCCTTTTGAGCCACGCCGCGCTCGCGCAGCCGAGCCGCATCGAAAAGCGCAGCTTTTTTTCGAATGCACTCGGCTTGAGCAAGAATTATTACGTGTATTTGCCGGAAGGGTATGACACGAGCACGGAGCGTTATCCCGTTGCCTACTTTTTGAGAGGGCATGAATTTGAATGGCTCGATCCCGCCTTGCCTGGTCGGGCCGGTGGCCGGAATTTGAAGACCGTTGCTGATGATCTGTTCCGTGCAGGGCAAATTGGGAAGATGATTATTGTGTGCCCAAGCACTGCAAGCGAAGACTATAACAACTCGGTTCATTCTTGCGGTGTGAATATGCTCAAGCCCAATCTGCGCGCCGCTCAAGGAATCGGCACGGGCCGCTTCGAGGATTATTTCGTGCAGGATTTGATTCCACATATCGACGCTACGTGGCGAACGCTTGCAGATCGCGAGTATCGCGCCATCGACGGCTTCTCGCTCGGAGGTTACAATTCTACGATGTTGAGCCTTCGCCATCCTGATTTGTTTATATCCGTGGGCTCTTACGACGGCACGATCATGTGGTATAACCTTGATGATCCACGCCGGCCTGGCGCCGGGCCGGATGATCCCATTTGGTTTTCGCGGGAGCCATATTTTGATCCGGTTTTTGACAACCCGCGCAATGTGCCCTACATGCTGCTGCATTCCGCTTCGAATATTTTACGCGCCGCGGACGCCAACCAACTCGACGATTTCAGAGCCATGCGGTTTCATCTCTCCATGACTTTTGCAGACAATGTTGGCAATCACAGCAACAACCGGCAATTGCTCAACATCTTTGCCGAGCAAGGGATAAGAAACAGCTTCAGCAATCCCGTCATCGCGGCCGATGCAGTTCACAATTACGGCTTCGCGGATATGCACGCCGCCACAACACTGGTGCGCCATTGGCAAGCATTCGTTGGACATAAACTCAATGCGCCTCTGCTTGCGAATTTCGGAGTCGTCACCGTCGGAGTAAGCGATACCACCGAGCTGTTATTGTTCAACTATGATGCGGCGCCGCTCACGGTTTCCTCAATGAACACGAATAGCACTGATTACAGAGCGATTACGCCGTTGCCCGCTACTCTTTCCGGCCGGTATGATACTTTAAGCTTCAAGATTGTGTTCGAGCCCTCAATCCATCGCGCACTGAACGACACGATGGTGATTAACACTAGCGGCTCCGAAAATCAAACCACGCGCATTGCCGTGCAAGGCCGCGGATTGCTGCTCGGTCAAGCACGAGTCGGCGCTGTTTACGCCACGAATAGCGGAGGCGCAAGCCAGTTATTCTCATTGGATCGCCAAAGCGGTGCGGCAACGTCGATTGGAGCGACGGGCGTTGGAGCGCTACGCGGACTGGCGATTCATCCCAAAACAAAGGAGCTTTATGCCACATGGCAAGGCTTGTCAACGACGAACTTGTATCGGTTGAGCAGTCCATACGGTGACGCTTTGCTGCTGGCAATAATTCCTGCGGGGCAAATTCGCGGCATTGCTTTTCAAGCGGACGGCTCTTTGTTCGCCGTCAGCGCCACCGGAAGATTTTACAAGATCACGCCGTCAACCGGAGAAGCGAATCAAATCGGTTCGATCACCTCGGGCGTACTGTACTCCGGGCTATCCTTGAATCCCAAGACCGGTAAACTCTATGCTTCGCATGTTGCGCAGGATCGTATCTATACGATCAATCCCAATACCGGCGTTGCCACGTTGGTCGGCTCAACCGGTTTGGGCGGATATAATCCTGCCCTCGCCTTCGGGCCGGACGGCACTTTATACGGCATCACAAGCACGAATAATTTTATTCGGATTGACACGAGCACAGCGGCGGGAACAGTGATCGGCCCAATTGGGGTTACCGGCATGCTCACGCTTGCATTGCGAACAGATTCTACAACCGTGAGCGTTGATGAGCGCGAAAGCATGGCGATTGCGCATACGTATCAGCTTCATCAAAACTACCCCAACCCCTTCAACCCCTCCACAACGATTCGCTACGCGTTGCCACACGCGGGATTGGTCACGCTAAAGATCTTCAATGTGCGAGGGCAGGAGCTTGCCACACTCGTGCATGAAAAGCAATCCGCCGGCGAGTACGCGATTTCGTGGCGACCTGAGGGTTTGCCGAGCGGTTTGTATTTGTATAGATTGCAGGCGGGAGATTGGGTGGAAACGAAGAAGATGATTTTGGCAAAGTAGCCCAGACTGCCAGTCTGGAGATCTTGGCCAGTTGTTCTAATGTGAAGTGGATTGCGTTTGTTGCGAGCAATTTCAATCAAGCGGAGCATTCTGCTCCGCTTTTATTTTTTGTCCTGTCTTCGCGCTGTACTATTTCTTGCGACTTTTTTTGCATGAGGCTACAATGCTTTTGCGTTTGTTCTGTGCTTAAAAAACCAAGCCACGGCAAAGCCGTGGCTGATCATAGTAACGCCTCTCAATCCACAAACCGGCGCACGCCGATATAAGCCGCGAGCAATCCCAGCAAAATTCCAAAGACGCCGAGGGCGGGATAGAACTGCGCCGGCAAGGCGAGCAATTCATGATAGGGCAGGAGCACGAAGCGAAAAGCGAGATGGAAAAATAAGATCGCGAGGCCACCGCCGATCAAGCCATGTACGAAGCCTTGCAGGAGAAATGGCAAGGTGATGAATGTGCGATTCGCGCCGACGAGCTGCATGGTTTCGAGCACGCGGCGCTTGGCAAAAACGACCAAGCGAACGTGATTGATCACCACGAAAAATGCGCCGAGGCCGATCACCAGTCCGACGAGCGCGTCGATTGCAATCGCAAAGCCCACATACTTGTCCATCAACTTGACCAAATCGCGGCGGTACACGACTTCATCCACGCCGGGCAAGGCTTGCAGTTGATTTGCGAGGCGTTGCGCAGCTTCGCTGTTTTGATGCGACTTTTGCAGCGTGACATGAAACGAGGGCGGCAGCGGATTCGCTTTCAGCAGATCGATGAACTCCTTGCCGAATTCGCGGCGAAAGATTTCGACCGCCTCTTCACGCGAAACATAACGCACGCTCGTAATGCCGGAGAGCTTCTCCATCGCACGTCGCAATTCTTTAATATCCGCTTCGCTCTTGCCCATATCGACAAAGACCTCCACTTCAATGCGCGCGCGCAAGGTCTCCACCAGCTTGGTGAGATTGAAAGTGAAGAGGCCGAAAATACCGAGCACGATGAGCGCGCCGGCCATGGTGAGCGAGGTGATCAAAGCCGCCATTTTTGCGCGGCGCAGACCGTCCCACCCTTCTTTGAGGCAATACCACCAAATCAATTGACTGTCATCCCTCCTTCGAGGCGCACCACACGATGGCGCGCTTTTTCCACGAGCGCATAATTGTGTGTGGCCATGACCACCGCGGTGCCGCGCGCATTGATCTTTTCGAGCAGGTCCATGATCTCCGCCGCGGTCGCAGGATCCAAATTACCGGTCGGCTCGTCGGCAAGCAACACATATGGTCCATTAACGAGCGCGCGCGCGATGGCCACGCGTTGCTGCTCGCCGCCGGAAAGTTCGTGCGGCATTTTGTAACGTTTATGGCTGAGGCCCACGTTCGCGAGCACGCGCAACACCTGTTTCTTGATCTCACGCTGTTTCGCGCCGGTCACGATCATCGCGAAAGCGACATTGTCATAAACGTTGCGGTCTTCGAGCAGCTTGAAATCTTGAAACACGATGCCGAGCTGGCGGCGCAAGTAGGGAATTTGCTTGGCCGTGATATTTCCGGAATTGAACCGCCCGACAATGACCGTGCCCTCGGAGGGACGTTCCGACATGGCGATCAGCTTCATCACCGTGCTTTTACCCGCGCCGGTCGGTCCAACGAGAAACACGAACTCGCCTTTGCGCACGAGCAGGTTGACTTGCTTAAGGCCCTCGCCGCCACGATATTTGACTGAGACGTTGGTAAATTTGATGAGGTTCATTGAGAAGCGTGTAATGTGTAACGTGTCCCGAATTGGTGACTTTTTTTTAGAGCATTTCGGCGGTGCGGTGGCTGACTATTTCCTTCGAAAAACGAAATGCACTCTCTCCGCGCGCTCGCTGCCGGGGCGCTGCGACATGCCGCTAAGGCATGCGACTTCTTCCCAAAAACCGGTTGCAGCAAGTTTACGGATTTCGTTTAAAGAATAGATGCGTTGCACGTGCTTTTCGCGCAAAGTCGGGCCGGGGTTGCGATCATCAACGATCAAAAATTCGTTATACTGCAAATTACCGATGGGATGGAAATACGAATGCCGATGATACGAAAAATTTTGAAAAGAATCATGCTCGGTGTAGTTGCGAAAATTTTTCCAGCAGTTCCAGCGCGTGCACACGTCGAAGATGAACAAACCGCCGGGACGCACGACATTCGTCAACGTCTCAAATACGCGTGCGAGCTCGTGCGGATGCCGGCAATAATTCATGCTGTCGTACAAGCAAATGACGGCATCCATCTGAACGCCGGTCGTGACATGCTGCATGTCTGCGCACCACACGTGCGCACAAAACCCTTCCTGCCGCAGTCGCCGCGCAGCATAACGCGCCATTTCCGTAGAAAGATCGAGGCCGCATACTTCGAAGCCGGAGCGTGATAGCTCCGTCAAAATTTTGCCGGTGCCGCAGGCCAGTTCCAACACAGTGTTGACTTTCGAATGCGGAGCGCGGGGACGGTCCGAGGCAGTATGCGCTTGTTGCGGAAGTGTTGCGAGGTCAAATAACGAAATGATGTAATCCGCCCAACGCCGGTAATTGACGTGGTTCATCAAGTGATCATAAAATTCCGCGAGGCGGCTGTACGGTGTTGCCTCAGCGTTCTTTTGTAATGAGAGCCACGGCAAGCTTGAGCGCCTCGATCATGCTGGTGGGTTGTGCGAGGCCTTGGCCCGCAATGTCATACGCCGTGCCGTGATCCGGCGAGATGCGAATTACCGGCAAGCCCGCGGTATAATTCACGGCGCGGCCGAAGCCGAACATCTTGAGTGGAATCAAACCTTGATCGTGATACATCGCGAGATAGGCGTCGAAGGGTGTCGCATTGTTTTCGCTGCGGGATTGCGCGAACTTGCCGAACAACGCATCGGCGGAGAACGGCCCTTCGGCGTGAATGCCCTCACGCTGCGCGTGCGCAATCGCCGGTGCGATGATCGTTTGCTCCTCTTCGCCGAGCACTCCGCCTTCGCCCGCATGCGGGTTCAATCCGGTGACGGCGATTTTGGGTTGCGCGATTCCGAAACGAGTTTGCAATTCGTGATCGACGACGTGCAATTGCTCGACAATCTTTTTGCTCGTAATCGCATCGGCAATTTTGCGCAAAGGCAAGTGCGTGGTCACGAGCGCCACGCGAAAACTCTCCGCCATGAGCATCATTGCAAAGTGCTTCGCGCCGAGCCGTTCCGCGACAAATTCTGTTTGTCCCGGATAGTGATAACCTGCTTGCGAGAGCGCGTATTTCGAAACCGGCGCGGTGATGATGGCGTCGACCAAGCCCGCTCCGGCCATGTCCGATGCTGCGATCAACGCATCACCCGCAATCTTGCCGGAAACGACGGTTGCCTTGCCTACTTCGGGTTGCAATGCGCTGGGCATCGTATCAAACATCGCGAACTGCGAATTTGAGGGCCACAACGACAGCACTTCAATCACCGGCGCGCGGAATTCATGATGAAGATGTTTCAGCCAATAATCCCAAGCCGATCGCGGCCCGACCAATAAGATACGAATCGACTGCGGAGCCTGCCACGCACGCAATGCTTTGAGCACGACTTCCGGGCCGACGCCGTTAACATCACCGATGGTGATGGCGAGGGTTTTCTGATTTGTCATGACGCGAGCGAAAATTCACCGTGAATTGCTTGATGTGCAGACTGAAGTCTGCGCTACGCCGCTACGTTTTTCTCTTCTTCTTCTTCGCCGCGGGAAAAAGAATGTTGTTTAAGATCAAACGATAGCCAGGCGAGTTCTTGTGCAAAGAAAGCTGCGTGGGCGGATCATAGACCATGTGTTGATAATCTTCGGGATCATGCCCGCCGTAAAACGTGAATGTGCCGCGCCCAATGTTGCCGTGAATGTATTTCACTTCTTCGGTGCCCGGCACGTCCGCCAAAATCGTGATGGATTTTTTGATAACCGAGCGTTTGAAGCCCGTGGTTTGTCCCATGAAACCTTTCACCACCGAAACGTGATCCTGCGTGAGCATAGTGGGCACGGGATCGTATTTCGCGGAGAACTCAAACAGCGTAAAATAATCCGCGTCCGCGCTGCGCAAGCGCGGGCTGTTGCTCGGCGGGTAATCGATATCCGAATGCTCATATACCATCGGGTTCATTTCCAGCGTAAAATTTTCGAAAGCCAAACACTCGCTAAAATCGAGTTCATTCTGCGCATTGGGCGAGGGCGGATCGTAATCGAAAAGCGCAGCGCAGAGATCGGTATTCTTCGCCGCGAGCGCGAGATCGATCGTATCTGTGGCCGAGCACATCGCAAAAAGAAAACCTCCGCGCGCCGCGTATTCCTTGATCGCACGCGCGACCGATTTCTTCAACTCTGAAACTTTGGTGAAGCCGAGTTGCTTCGCCATGGCTTCCGACTTGATCACTTCTTCTTGATACCACGCCGTCGCATGAAAGCTCGCATAGAAACGGCCATACTGGCCGGAAAAATCCTCGTGGTGCAAATGCAGCCAATCATACTTTTGCAAATCACCGCGCAACACTTCTTCATCCCATAATTTTTCATAAGGAATTTCGGCGTATTCGAGCGCGAGCGTTACGGCGTCGTCCCACACTTGCTTGTTCGGCGGCGTGTAAATCGCGATCGCCGGCGCTTTCTCCAACAACACGACTTCCATATTTGCGCCTTCGATCTCCGCGTAAATCTGCGCAGCCTGGCTGCCGCTAATACTTTCGAACGTCACGCCGCGCACGCGACACTCGCGTTCGAGATCGGGGTGATAATCCAACATAAACGCGCCGCCGCGATAATTGAGCAGCCACTCGACGTTCACGCTATGTTCGAGCGACCAATACGCCACGCCATACGCTTTGAGGTGATCGGTTTGCCGAAGATCCATGGGGATCAAAAGCTTTTGCGCGAAAAGCGAGGAGAATGAAAGCAAGAGGGCGGCGAGTGGGTGGTAAAGTATTTTCATGACAATTCATCTTAAAGAAACAAACCTATGAATTGTCATTCTGGAAGAACCTTTCCTCGCGCTGGGCCATGTGCCGAGCACTAGAAAAGATTCTTCAGAATGACACAAAAGAGGGTTGGGCTTATAACGTCCTATTCTTCTCCGCAAGCCGGCGCGCGTGGCGTCGTGCTTCATCGAGAAAAATACTGTTGGGATAATCGCGCAGCAACTGCTCGAAGAGCTTTTGCGCTTGTTGATAGTTTTGCAGCCGCTCACCCATCAATTCCGCTAAATGAAACAAGGCGCGATCGCCGACTACGCTGTCGGAATATTTTTCCAAAATAGCCTGATAGGCGGCCGCGGCTTCCGAATATTTTCCTGCTTTCACCAAGAGCGCGGCTAGGCTGAATTGCGCTTGCGGCACGAGTGTGGCTTGCGGGAAACGCTGCACCAACTGCTGCAAGCTGTCAATTGCAGCATCACGCTTTTGCTGCGTCGTCAAAAACTCGGCGTGCGCATATGAAAGCAACGCGCCGGCGCTGTCGGCGAAATTCGCCTCGAGGAGCAGCGTCAATTCCAGCGCATCATTGACCATGCTCTCCGCTTCTTCTTGATTCTCCTCTTCCTCGCGCGCTCTCGGCCGGTTGGTGATTGTTTCCAAAAGTTGCAACGTCGAGCGAAAGCGGCCATGAAAGTACTCCAAGCGCGCGAGCGAGAAGTTGATCTTGTCTTGAATCAACGTGCTCTTGGCCGCAAAACGTCGCGCGGTTTCATACCACTGGGCGGCATTCTTCAAATCGCCTTTGGCGAGATAGCAATCGCCCAAGCGAAAAACGACGTCGCTCTTTTCTTTGATCGCATTATCGGAATACGCTTCATAAATCCGCCGGAAGATTTCAATCGCGTTCGGCATGTCGGCGAGATCGCTGAAATAAATTTCCCCCTGTTCGCGCCACGCGCGCAGCGTCCACGGGTTGCGATTGTTGCTGCCGGTCTTTTGCAACAACTGCGCGAACGCCTCGAGCGCTTCGGTATGTTTGCCTTGCACGCGCAAGCATTGCCCCATGCCCATGAGCGCGGGATAAGCGTACGGCGATTTTTCCAAATTCAAAATGAGACGATACGCCTGCGCGGCATAATCGCAAGCTTCTGCGCGGCGCGCTTCTTCCGCGAAGTTGAAAATTTCGTTGCCTGCGTTCGCTTTGTCAGCCGGATTTGCGATACGCTCCAAAGTTTGGTACTCGCTGAAGGCGCGGCCGTATTCTTTATTTTGAAGAAATAGCGAAGCGCGCAAGCGGTGCAAGCTTTCTGCGGCGGGATGATTCGGCAGCAGCTTTTCAATCGTCGCGACGATATTCTCATTCACTTCGTACTCGTTGGTCATTTCGAGCAAGCGGCGTTGCACGAGCGGGAATTGGCGTTGGTCGCTTTGGAGCAGGCGCACGTATTCAGTCGTTGCGTTTTCAAACTCCAAGCGTAGCTCGTACAGATTCGCCAAATCCAGCGTGAACAGCGAAGGATCGCGGAGCTTCTCGCGTCCGGCAAGATAAACTTTCAACGCTTCGTCATACGAGTTGTTATCGCGCATCGCCGCAGCCACCATCGCATACGTATCGCGCAACGGCGCTTGCTGCAAAAGCTCCTGCCAATACTTGAGCGCGCCCGGCTCGTCGCCTTTTTTGAAGAGCACGTCGCCGCGATCGACACGCGCATTGAGATCGCCGACAACCGTGAGGCGCCGATCAATCAACGCGAGCAACTCGTCATAACGCCGCAACTGCAATAGCGAACGCTTCACGCCTTGATAGTACGCCGCATTGCGCGGGTCTTGCTCAAAGAGCGGGCGATAAAGATTGAGCGCCTGCTCGAAAAATCCCATGCGCTCAAAACTCTGCGCCTGCCGCATGCGCTCGTTGATTTGCTGCGGCGTTTGCGCGAAGGCGAGGGCTTGAAGAGAAAGAAAAAGCGTCACGAAAAATTTCATATCAAATTTGTCTTTTAATCAAACAGCAAACAATCATGCTATCGCAGCATCGACGACTCGAGCGTGCAAGATTTCAGAGTTTTGCCTTGCACGAACCTCATTGGCGGGCAATGTGAGCAACGCGAGGGTTTTACCCTCTGCAGTGACGAACTCCACTTCGAAAGCAGCATTGCCTTTATAGCAATGCACAACCGTGCCGATGTCGCCGGCTTGCAAGCCATGTTCTGAAACGTCATGATTGAGAACGACCAAATCCAACTCTTTTATCATGGAGGCCTCCTCGTTTGGGAACTTTATGATTCAATTCGGAACTGCAGTGACAAAACGTGGATGCTCTTCGCCCTCTTCAATGATCCACACTGTTCTCGAATTTATGGTTCTGCCCGATGGTGTTTGCAGCGAGCCGTCAATCACGTATTTGATTCCAAATTGCGAAACAACCTCTTCATGAACTTCTTGGTTTCTGGCGATCAAGAGCAACCCTCTTTCCAGCAATTCAACATTGGCTTCGTCATAACCAAAAGCGCGAAAGAACCGGGCTTTTGATCGGCCGTCGACATGAGTTTCGGATAGCAAATAACCTTTCAACTTTGCGGGTGGAATGTAAGCATTTTCTCGATTGGGTAGTTTCATGAAAGGCTTTTGGCGAAAACGCAATTCAGAGAAAGCATCGCTCCGAGCGATGCCAAATCAAACTGATGTTGCCAATTGTCCATGTTCAGCAAGCAGTGCCAGGCCAGAGCCTTTTAGCTTCTTGCCATATCGCTCGCAGAAAAAGCGCACGCATTCGGGCGCGAGGTCAATAGCGTTTTCATCATAGGCGCCGCTCTCGGGATTGGGCCAGATCAACGCATAGTCGCCTTCCACCAAGCGAAACCGCTCTGGCTCACGCAAAGACAGGAATGCTTCGCCAGGATCATCTTCATTGATGAGCGGATGGAAATCCAATTCATAAATGGAGACGTCCAACTCTTCTTCAAACCACAAGCGCAAAACATAATCGCGCACATGCTCCGCTTTCAGCAAGCCGTGCTCTTCATGGTTTTGCCAATAGGTTTCGTTCTTGGCGAAGTCGGACCATTCTTTCCAGTTCACTTTTCACTTTGCCCTTCCTTCGTCAGCGCCTCAAAATACTTCTGAATCAGCGCGCGATAATCGCGGCTGTAATTTTCGCGCAGCGCGCGCAGGAGGTCTTCTTGAATTTTGGTTTTGCGTTCGCCCAAGTCCGCGGGCAACGCGCCCGGGTCGAGGCTGCGATAGTTTTTGCCGCTCTCGGCTTGGCGCTCGTCTTTGTATTCGCGCTCGCGCATGGAGCGTTGCGCGTCGAGCATACGCGAGAGAATGCGCTGTTGGCGATCCAAAGTTTGGCGATCAAGTTTCTGCTGTTGAAAATCTTTTGCAACCTCTTCCATGTCCTTCGCGGTCTGATCGAGCCTGCCGAGAATTTCACTCTTGCTGCCGAACTCTTGCAAGAGTTGTTCAAGACTCTTTTGCACCGCGGCTTGTTGCGCAGCCAATCGCGCCATTGCCGCTTGTTGTTGCATGCTCATGCCTTGCTGCCCCAATTGCTGCGACTCTTGATTGATGCCTTGCTGCTGCCCCGAAAGTCCGAGCAGGCGTTGCATGAATTCATCTGCGCCCATGCCCATCGAGCCGGAGCTGCCCATGTTCTTCATGCCCTCGCGCAAACCCGCGACTGCGGCGTCCAAACCTTGCATGGCCTGCGCCTGCGACTGTCCCGCGTTTTGCGCGTCTTGCTGCTCCAAACTGTTCAACGCTTCCTGCATTTGATTCATCGACTGGCCGAGCGCGCGCGCGACCTCGGGGGTCACTGCAAAACTCTTCTGCGAAAGTTCATAGAGTTGATCCGTCACGCGCTGCATGCCGGAGAGCAATTCCTGCTGGCGATCCGCAGCCTGATTGAACTCCGTGCCGTTGCGATTCATCGAGCCGGATTGCTGGCCAAGCTGCTCTTGTTGTTTCGAAAGCTGCAAGAGATCGCTCGAGCTGCGCTGCAACGCCTGCATCACGTAGCGCTGCTGACTCTCGCGCATTTCTTTCTGTGCGCCTTGTAAAGATTCCTGCATACGCTGCAGCGTGCTCGCCGCGCGCTTGCCGCTTTGTTGCGCTTGCGGCATTTGGTTCTGCTGCATCTGCGCGGCCATTTGCTGCATCTCACCGGCGAGATCTTGATTCTGCATCATCTGCGCCGCGGCATCCACCTTCGAAGCGGGCGCTTGCTTCAATTCCTCCATCATTTTTTCTAATTCTTTGAGCGCCTCTTCGAGTGACTTCGCATCTTCCTTCATTTGCGATTCTTCTGCGGCCAACTCTTCGCGCTTCTCTTGCGCAGGCTGCTGCGCCGCTTCCTTGTTCACTTCTTCTTGCCGCGCCAGCAAATCTTCCGTCTTCTTGATCGCTTCATCCAACTTCTGCTCCGCGTGCATTTGTTTGAGCAGATTCATGGTGCGCTCGAGGCTCTTGAGAAATTCTTCCTGCGAGAATTGCATGTTCTTGAGCGCTTCTTCCAATTTCTGCGGATCGACTTGCTCCATCGCCTTCTTCATTTCTTCCAGAGCTTTTTGCAGCTCCGGCGAATCCATCTTCTGCAGCAGCTCTTGCAGCTCAAGATATTTCTCCAGCGTTTCGAGACTGAGCATATCGTTGCGCTGCATGCTGTCGATCATTTCTTCCATGCGCTCTTGCACGGCTTGCAATTCTTCGCGCATCTTCTCCGTCGCGCCCGCGCTCTCGTTGAGTCTTTGCTTTTGCTGCCAATCCAGTTCGGGATTCTTTTTCAACTCCTGCATCACGTCTTCGAGCTTCTGTTTGGCCCGTTCGACTTGCTCGCGCATGGCTTGCAAGTCTTGCGAAGTTTCGGCGTGCTGCTCGGCGACTTGCTCATAAAGCTCGGACATCGAGGGAAAACGCACGCGATACGTCTCGCTGCGCGCGGACTTCGGGCCGGAGATCACATCGTTGTCGCGCACTTCGGCGTAATAGCTCACCACGTCATCGGGATTTAGATTGAGTTTGCTCAAATCCCACAGTGCTTGCACGGTAATTTTTTCTTGCTGCGGATTCGCAAGCGGCAACGACCAGCGGCCTTGCTGCGGCTCGCCCGCCATGCTCGGCTGCAATTCATACACGATATCCAAACTCGAAAAGCCGAAGTCGTCGTCGGCTTCAACGACGAGCGGCACGGACATGCTTTCATCGATATCGACATCCTGCCCTGGCAGAGTAATGCGCACGTTCGGCATCGCGTCAGTTTCCAATTCGATGCGATAGCGAATCGGATCGGGATTGCGCAGATTTTTTTTATCAACCAAATTGATCGTGTACACCTCAGCCTTGCGCACGGTAAACTCTGCGCTCGCAGAGTTGTCTTCTAAATTTAACGACAGCATCGTGCCGGAGTCGAATTGCAATTCACCGGATTGCAGTTCTTTATTCGAAGAAAGCCGCAAAGAAATTTTCGAACCCGGCAATGCCGTAATCTCGCCGAGGTTTTCTTCCAGCTCGACTTCGCCGCGTTGCGTGTAATCGGGATACGCAATCGTTACGCGCAGCGATTGAATCAGCGGTGGTTCGACGACTTCGACTTGATACCACTTGCTGGTCTCTTTTCCGACTTGCACGCGATACGAAAGGCTTTCGCGCACGTGTTCGAGCGTGTGAACGAACTCGATTTTCGGCGCGGTCGCGAGCTTCGACATTTCCGCTTGATTGATTGCATTGTTTCCGGTGAAACGCCAATCCAAATTTGCGTTCGTGCCCGCGAGCGATTCAATCGAAGCATTGACGCGCAGATCTTCGCCTTTCACAATTTCAACGTCGCCGGGCGTGACCGCGAGATTGAAGCGCAGTTGATTCGGATCGCGCTGCGGCGCGAGCACGACTTGCAATCCGTCCATCATATAATTTGGTGCGAAGCCCCACACGAGCGAGCAGAGCAGAAACGCCGCAAGTCCGAATAAAATTCTTTGGCGCGGAGTTTTGCGGTCGATGATCGCGTTGAAATCCAACGGCTGCACTTCCTCATAAGCATTTTGCAAAGCCGCGCCCGCAAGTGCGTGCCGAATTTCGCCGCCGTCTTCACGCGAGGTTTCTTCATAAACTTGCAGCGCATTGGCAAAACGGTCGCGGAGATTTTCATGCGCATTGCCGATACGCAACGCGAGGTTGACGTGCTCGTTCTCTTTCGATTGCCGCAACGCCCGCATGATCGGCTGCGCGAGCAATCGCCAGAGCGCATATCCAAGCCCCGCCAGACTCGCGAGCGCCAAGACCCAACGAAAAGTTTCGCTCTGCGAGACGCCATGCGCGAGCACGGGTATGAGCAGCGCAAACGTGGAGAGCGCGAGCAAAAATACACCGGCGCGCGCGAGCCATTGCTGTCGCGCTTCATTGCGGCTCAACTCGCGCAGGCGGCGCATGAGGTCGAGATAGATTTCGGGGAGGGGCATAGGGGTGCTATCTACTTCAAAAAAATTTGAAAACCTGCTTGTTCAAAATGACTCGTTTGAATAGTACTTCACTCCATCACCGCATACACCACAATATTCGTCCCCATTTGCAAGGCGTGCGTGCGCACTTCGGGCGGGTCGTTGTGCACTTCGGGATCGGCCCAGCCGTCGGAGATGTTGGTGTTCCAGGTATAATATGCAATCATGCGGCCCTCGTGAAAGAGTCCGAAAGCCTTGGGCGGCCCGCCGTCGTGCTCGTGTGTTTTGGGAACGCCGTTGGGAAACTCGAAGGCACTGTGATAGATCGCATGATTGAACGGCAGCTCCACCCATTGCTTGTCGGGGAAAACTTTTTTCATTTCTTCGCGGAAAAATTTATCCATGCCGTAGTCATCGTCGGCATAGAGAAAGCCGCCGCTCGTCAAATAACGCCGCAATAGCTGCGCTTCCTCGGGCGAAAAGGTGATGCGGCCGTGGCCGGTGAGAAAAAGGACGGGATACGAGAACAACGCGGGATCGGTTAACTCCACTTGCGCTTCGTTTGCGGCGAGCAACATGCCGGTGTTTTGCTTCATGAACGCGAGCAAATTGGGAATGCACGAAGGGTCGTTATACCAATCTCCGCCGCCGCGATATTTGATGCGCGCGAGC
>JABWAN010000830.1 GCA_013361015.1 Candidatus Zhuqueibacterota bacterium
CCTACCAAGAGACAAAAAATCCATTCCCAGCGCAGCAGAATCGCAAAAAGTCAATGGCGTCGGCCTTATCATTTACCGCGATCAACGACGCGCAGTGATATTGACCAGCGCACATATTTTTGTCAAACCGGACACCATCAACACCTATTACCGCGACAGCGCGGGCCGGCTCACCGGCGTGCTGCAATCGCGCGCAATTAAAACCGGCGCCAGCTTCTTTGCAATTGGGCAAGCCAATCAATATCTCTCTGCAGACGTTATCGTCGCAGATACAAAAGTGGATTTGGCGTTGCTCGCGGTTACCACGTCGCCGGCCATCGGCATCACATATCCATACGATTTGGCATTTGCGCATGCAGTGGACTGGGGCGACTTTGCCTATGCCATCGGTTATCCGCGCGAAGTGCGGCAAATCACCAGCGGGCTCGTGAGCAAGATTGCAAATCCGGGCGCTTTTGTGTTGGATGTCGTCGCGCGACACGGTTATTCCGGCGGGCCGGTATTTATTGTGCGCCCGGACCAAGGATTGGAGTTGGCGGGTATCATTCGCGGGGTGCCTGTGAACAAACTCGCTTACGTTGCGCCGCCGCCCGGTCTTGCTGCGGGGCAATTTCTCAATGAAAAAGACTTGCAAGCGATTAGCGCACAAGAGATCGATTTGATCGATTACGGCACGACCTACGCTATCAACATCGAAATGATTGGCCGGTTTATCAAAAGCAACACGAAACTTTTAGAGCGCGAAGGAATCATTCTTGACGCAAAATATCTTCCCAATTGAGCTACGGTGTCGCGCTAGAAGTGTGATCGTGTACGACGCGCCAGCCGTTCTCGAAGCGGCGCAGTATCAACGTGAACAAGCCCTGCGGCGTGGTCGTTCCCACCGTGAGCTTCCACTGTCCCAAAACTTTTGCCCACTCTTCCCCCATTAACTCGACTTTATAAATCTTGAATTCCAACTGGCCCATCTTGTCGGGCGTGGGATAACCGCGTCTATATCGTGCCAGCATCTCTTGCCAGCCTTTCGAAAAGTTGCCACCGGAGGCAAAGACGGTGGAATCATTCTTCCAATAACCGCGCATGAAACGCTCGAGATCGCCGTCGTTCCAAGCTTGCACTTGCCACGCGAGTACGGCGCGAATCTCGCGCTCTGAGATCCGGTTGGTATCGCGCAAGCGCGCAAGTTCACTTTGTGAGAGCAGCTTGCCGTTGGCAACGACCGCCCACGGCCGGCGCAAGGTTGCGATATTCTTAAGCGGGTGTTCTTCGAGCACAACGCAGTCGGCGAGCATGCCCTCGGCGATTTGCCCCAAATTGGTTTGCCGCAACGCGTGTCCCGCATTGATAGTCGCGGCCTCGAGTGCAAAACGCGGCTCGATGCCCGCACGCGTCCAGGCTTCCAATTCTTCATGAAGCCTTGGCCGCCAGTAGCGGTGCGCAGCGTAGCCCGAGCCGGCAAGCAGTGGAATTTGCAGATCGAAAGCCATGCGCAAGAGTTGTTGATATTTTTCCTGCAGCGCTTGGGCGTTCGTGCTCGCATTGGTTTGCGCAAACTCAGTCAGCCCGTTCGTTTCCAGCGCCAAAGTAGGCACCCAAAACACCGCTTGATTGGCGAGCACTTGCAGCTTTTTGCGTGCGTTCTTTTGCAGTTCCACCTTTTGCCAAGCCTTGAAAAACGCCGTGGAGTTTGTCGGCGCGAGCAGGGCCTCTTCCGCGCGCGACCAGCTTGCTGCAAAAGTCTTGCGATCGCCGCCATCGGCAAAGCCTGAAAGCACGCTGGCCGTTCCATAAATCATATTCACGCCGCCGCGCGCGGCTTCTTCAAAAGAAGTTGCGAGAAAAGCTCCCGAGGTGAGCAGGCCCGCGGCGCCGGCTTCCTGCAAAGCAGCTTTCACCGCGCCGGACTCGAGATTGGCGTCGAGATAAATGAGTGCCGCGCCTTTTTGTTTTGCCGCTTGCACGGCTTGTCGCGCTTCTTTATCATTTTTAACGATCGTGCTCGCGGCCGCGCTCCACGTTACGGGTTGGCTGCGCAACGGCGCGGCGCTGGAAAAAATTCGCGGCGCAAATTCGCTTTTAAGAAGCCCGGCAAGGTTGCTTGAACCGCTGAAATCCAAGACGGAAGTGACGCCGTAAGAGAGCAATTCAGCCAAATCGCGTTGCCGCATTGAGCCATTGGAGTCGGCAGATTCCAACTGCACGCGCATATCGATCATACCGGGAATAAGCCATTTGCCCGTGCCGTCGATAACTTGCGCCTCGCCGTGCGGCTTGCTGCTCGTGGCGCGAAGTGCTACGATCTTCTCACCCTGCACGAACAAGTCCCGGCCGGTCTGATCGACATCTCCCGCCAACCCCACGATATTGACATTCTTCAAAACCAGCGTGGCCGCAGACTGACTCATCACAGGAGAGGCGAGCAACGCCAACAGGGCTGCAACTTCGAGTAATCGCTTCATATGCGCTCCGAGTGGCTTAAATATTCTTTGGAAATGTCCGTGAAATTCGGCATACTCACCGCAATTCTTTCAACTTCAATTACCCTTTAGGAGGAATTCTCTATGCGCCGTTCCTTTTTCTTGCTGGCGTTGTTCTTGTTTATGGGGCAAGCCGTGCAAGCTCAAGACAAGGTGGTCGTCGTTCCGAAGCAGATCGCGGGAGCTCCTTTTGTCGTGGAAGACAACACCGATCTGTTCGCCAAGTCCTATCGTTTCTTCATCGAGGGTGAAGTTGCGATGGCCGCAGACAGTCTGAAAAAATTGCTTGCCAAAAGCAATTACAAAATTAATCCCAAGGCTTACTACATCGTTGTCGCCAATTTCACCGACCGCGTGTCGCCCATCGGATTGTTGCACGAAGGCTCGGACTTTCTCGATACGCGTTTTTACGGTCTCAAAACCGACAGCTTGTATTACATATTTCTCTCCCGAACGGAAAACGCCCCTTCTTTCGTTTCGGTATTGTTGAAATCGAAACCCACGCCCTTTGAAGAAAACCTGCCCGCGTTTCTTTCGCTGTTTTTTGGCGGAAGCTTGCCGGGTGTAGCCTCAAGCGGCCAAACCCCGGAGAAAGTCTGGATCGACGTGCGGCGCTTTGAGATTCCCAAGAAATTTCAAAAAATTTCCGATATCGCCGTGCTCGTCAAAAAGGATTTGAGTGAAGATCGTGTGCTCGCCAATATGGTCTTCGACAACACACCGAAGGAGCGTTGGAGCTATGGCATCGCGACAGCCATCACCACGCTCAACGACGTATCGCTCGAAGTGGGAGAGAACGGTGAAATCATCGTGCGGCCCAAACCCAACGGCGATCTCGCGGTATTCGGCGTGCTCAATTTCCACTTCGTGCCGGT
>JABWAN010000831.1 GCA_013361015.1 Candidatus Zhuqueibacterota bacterium
CCTGCGACACGCTTTCAAAGTGCGTCGCACGTATTTTTCCTCCTCACTCTTCTCCTTCCATATCACCACTAATCCCCGCCTTTGTCTGATGCACGAATAGCATTAGCATTTCGAAGATTCTTTTTGTTTATTCTCATCCTTTCACTCCGCATGAGAGACACCGGTCCGGATCTTCTATTGCGCTGAAAGCGAAAACCGGCGCGCGCAATTGAGCAATAGCAACGGAATACGATGATGCAGCTTTAAGGGCTGCGCACAGTTTTCAAAAAATCAAATCTCTCTCATACGCATTGCTCCTGTTCAAACAAACCTTCATAAAGGGAAAGGCCTGTGTTTAAAAAAATCTGGCAGCAACGGTATGGCTCTGTTCATTGGCGGCTCGCGGATCTTCTTGCCATTGGCTATATGGCTGCGCTCGCCGTGCTGCTTCCTTTTTTTCATCACCATGTTCCGAACTGGCCCAAGGAGGTCTGCATTCACCTCGCTTTTGTCTTCGCCGGCATTGAAATCGTCCGTGCCGGCGAGCGGCATCCGGGCAATCGGGTGCTCTGGTTTCTGCGCACCTTCTACCCGCTCGCGACGATTTTTTACGGCTACTTCGAAATGAATCACATGAACCGCATGTTCAGTGGCTCATATTGGGCGATGGAAGCATTGATTGAACTGGACGCATGGCTGTTCGGCGCGCATCCCACGGTGTGGGTACAACGCCTCTATTCGCCGGGGTTGGATGAGTTGATGAATTTCTTCTATGTCTCCTATTACTCTTTTGCGCCACTCGCAACGCTGCCGCTTTTTCTACGGGGCAAGAGGGAAGAGACCCTGGCTGTGTTTGGCATCGTCACGCTCTCTTATGTCGGCAACTTTGTTTTGTTTTATGCTTTTCCCTCTTTGTGCCCGCGCATGATTCCCGAACTGGAAGCGCTCCGCACGAGGGACTACTCCGGCTATTTTATTGCGAGCTTGACGAAATATTTTCAGTCCGAAGGCGCGATCAGCGGTGGGTGTTTTCCCTCTACACACGTCTCCGGCGCCATGGCGTGGTCGCTCGCCACTTGGCGTTACAATCGCAAGCTAAGTTACGTGATGCTTCCGCTCGCGCTTGGGGTGGCGCTCGCTACGGTTTACCTTGGCTATCATCATGCGCTTGATCCGATCGTGGGCATTCTCTGGGCAGGAATGGCTTACGGCATTGCGGGTTTCATCTTCAAGAAAAGAGGTGAAGGGGAATTGCGCAATGGAGCGACGGCGCGATGAATTCCACGTTGCGCATGAACGCAACAAGTCCCGCGTCTTGTGGAGAAATGCAGCTAGATTTTTTATTGTTCGCGCAAAACGTGAGCCTCATGCCCCCGTTGCCTCAAAAAAGCTAAAATATCGCTTGACTTTCCAGGCATGTTGGTATATATTACGCTCGCTTCAAATGAAAAAAATAGCGCGCACGTCGGTGCTTTGCGATACAAACTATGAGATCCCCCCCCAGTCTCATAAGTTTGAACCGGGTTGTCGTAAATGTCACCGACCGCGCGCTTTTTATTTGTATATCCCCTCTGCTTAGCTTGCCTTTGAGCGCTCTTCCACACCGACAAATTCGTTGACTTACCTTGACTAATTGCCTATATTTTGCGTTCAGTTTTCAGCATACTCGCAATGAAGTTTTTACTAGGGAACCCCAAGATGTCTGAACATTCCACGGAAGCCAGCCGTTCTAATTTGGAGAAGATCTACAACCCCAAAGAGATTGAAGATCGCATTTATCAATTCTGGCTTGATAATAAGCTCTTCCACGCAAACGTCAACTCCGCGAAACCACCTTACACCATCGTCATCCCTCCGCCCAATGTCACTTCGCAGTTGCACATGGGCCATGCGTACAACAATACTCTGCAAGACATTCTCATTCGCTTCTACAAAACGCGCGGCTACGAAACCGAATGGATGCCGGGCACGGATCACGCGGGCATCGCCACGCAAAACGTAGTGGAGAAAGCGCTGTGGAAAGAAGAGAAGAAGACGCGCCATGATCTCGGCCGCGAGGAGTTCGTGCGCCGCGTGTGGCAGTGGAAGGAAAAGTATGGCTCAATTATCATCCAGCAACTGCAAAAAATTGGCTGCGCTTGCGATTGGGACCGCACACGCTTTACGATGGACGAAGGCCTGTCCGCCGCGGTGTTGGAAGTGTTTGTGCGCATGTACCACAAGGGCCTGATCTATCGCGGCAAATATATCATCAATTGGTGCCCGCGTTGTCTCACTGCTCTCGCCGATGAAGAAGCTGAAAAGCAAGATACGGAAGGCAAACTTTACTACATAAAGTACCCGATCTTTCGTAGCAAAAAATTCATCACCGTGGCCACGACGCGGCCCGAGACTATGCTGGGTGACGTGGCGGTGGCAGTGCATCCTGAAGATAAGCGTTATGGGAAGCTCGTCGGCAAAACCGTGGTGCTGCCGATCATGAATCGCAAGATTCCAATTCTTGCCGACGAGATGGTGGATCAAGATTTCGGCACCGGTGCGGTGAAGATCACGCCGGCGCACGATCCGAATGATTTTCTTTTGGGGCAACGTCACAGTCTTACACCGATCAATGTGATGCACGAAAACGCGACGATGAATCAGAACGCCGGGCCGTATGAGGGTCTCGACCGTTTCGAAGCGCGCAAACAAGTGCTCGCGCAATTGGAGCGTGAAGGCTTGCTCGAGCGTATCGAAACGCACCGGCATGCGGTGGGGCGGTGCTATCGTTGCGATACGATTGTTGAACCTTATCTCTCGAATCAATGGTTCGTGAGCATGAAACCCCTTGCCGGACCGGCGCTGCAAGCGGCGCAAGCGGGCAAACTGCGATTTCATCCCGAGCGTTGGTCGAAAGTCTATACACACTGGCTCGAAAACATTCGCGACTGGTGCATCTCACGACAGTTGTGGTGGGGTCATCAAATTCCGGTGTGGTATCATAAAACCACGGGCGAAATGCACTGCTCGATCACCGGACCCAGCGACCCTGAAAATTGGGAGCGCGATCCCGATGTCCTGGACACGTGGTTCAGCTCGTGGCTTTGGCCGTTCTCGACATTCGGCTGGCCGGCGCAAACACCCGAGTTGAAGCGCTTCTATCCGGGCGATACGTTGGTGACCGCGCCGGAAATCATTTTCTTTTGGGTGGCGCGCATGGTCATGGCCGGTTATGAATTTATGGGCGATCTGCCGTTCCGCGACGTTTATCTCAACGGCACGGTGCGCGACGTGCAAGGCCGCAAGATGAGCAAGTCGCTCGGCAACGGCATCGATCCGCTTCCCATGGTGGATAAATGCTCTGCCGATGCCGTGCGCATTTCGCTCGT
>JABWAN010000832.1 GCA_013361015.1 Candidatus Zhuqueibacterota bacterium
TTATCCGTGCCGCTGATTGGCGCGTTGATCACGGCTTTCTTTGTTCACGCTTCCGCGGAGGCAATGCGGCAATTTCTTTTTGGCGAAGCCCTTGCAGCCGCGATTGCCATGCTCTCGTTGCGCGCACGTTTTTTGGATGCGAGCGGCGCACTGGCGGCTTTCATTTTGGGCACGATTATTTTTGGATTGGGCGGCTGGTCTTTTAGCCTGCCTATTCTTGCGTTCTTTGTGCTATCGAGCGTGCTTTCGAAGTTGGGCGCGCAGCGCAAAAAATCTGTGAGTGAGAAATTTCAAAAGAGCAGCCGCCGCGATTTAGGACAAGTGCTCGGCAACGGCGCCCTCGCGGGCGTGCTCGTGGTGTTGTGGTATTTGCAGCCGGAACCGCTGTGGTATTTTCTGTATCTCGGCGCGATTGCGGCGGTGACTGCAGACACATGGGCGACGGAGATCGGCGTACTTTCTTCGAAGCCGCCACGCTTGGTTACTTCTGGGCGAGTCGTTGCCACCGGTACGTCCGGCGCGATTTCGAATCTCGGTTTGATGGGCGCAGTGCTTGGCGCGGTTTGCATTGCAGGCATTGGCTGGGCCGTGCAATTGCGCGAGCCGGTTTTTCAATTCGGCCTGCCCGGCGTTGCGTTGATTACGGCCGGCGGCGTGGTCGCACACTTGATCGATAGCCTGCTCGGCGCAACGATTCAAGCGCAGCAATTCTGTGCGGTGTGCAATAAAGTGAGCGAGAAAAAAGGCGAATGCTGCGGCGTGGAACGGCAACCGCATTCCGGTTGGCGTTGGGTGGACAATGACATTGTGAACGCCGTGTGCGGATTGTGTGGCGCGATGCTGGTGCTCGTCGGGAAGCAAGTGCTCTGAGTGATAAGCATGAGAGCCGTATTCCGGCGCCTAACCAAGCTGGGACGCAGAGCAAGACATCTTAAAAGGACGTTGGGCAATCTTGTGATATGAAAAATCGAAACCATTCCAACCAACTGCCTGCGCGTTTTTTCCGGCAGCCGGCGCAGCGCAAACCGAAAGTCCGGGCGTGGCGACATCTCACGTGGCTGATTTGCGCCGTGTTGCTCTATGGCGCATATGCCTACGTGGGCGGCAGTTCCGGCTTGATTCAATATGTCCGCTTGCTGCAACGCCGCAGCAAGACGGACAAAGAAATCGTGACTCTGCAAACCCGGCAAGACAGCTTGCACCAAGTGATTCGGCTGCTGCAAACGGACACGACCTACATCGAGAAGGTCGCGCGTGAGCGCTATTACATGGGCAAGCCCGGAGAAAAAATTTATACTGTTATCAAACAGCCTAGGACGGAATCTTCGAAGTAGTGCTCATGACGACCACATTGTTGCCGAACCCTTCTTCAAACTTCACGGCCAAAGTAAAAGGCTATTTTCTGGCGGGACTGTTGGTGCTGGTGCCCATCAGCTTGACGGTCTACATCATTTATGAATTGTTTCTCGCCATTGACGGCATTCTGAAGCAAGTAGTATTCGTCATCATTCGCGAATCATTCGGAACGATCAATCTCCGGCCGATTCCGGGCGTGGGCTTTGTCACGCTCGTGTTGCTAATTTTGGGCACGGGTATGGCCGCGCGCAGTTACTTCGGCAAGAAGCTCGTGGAGGTCGGCGATCGTGCGGTGACGCGCATTCCTATCATTAGCCGCATTTACAGCACGGTGCAACAGCTCAGCCAGGCGTTCTTCGGCGAGCAGCGGGAATTTTTCAAGAAGGCTGTGCTCGTGCCCTTTCCGGGGCCGAACATGTGGCGCCTGGGATTTTACATGCAGGACGTGCGCGGCGAAATTCCGGAAGTATTGAATCAAGACGTGGTGGCCGTGTTCGTGCCCAGCACGCCGAATCCCACCGGCGGTTATCTCGTCTTCTTTGCCAAAAGCGAAGTCATCGAGTTGGAGATGTCGGTGGAAGAAGCGCTGCACATGATCATTTCCGGCGGCACGGTTTTGCCCAAGAAGAAGCGCCCAGCGCCCATGATGCTGACGCGCGATCATTTGGAGAGTCTGCAGAAGAAAAGCGAGTGAAGGTTTTCATTGCAGGGTTTTTCATGAGCGGAAAACCGCTGGCAGTCTCAATCTGGCATGCGTAAACGATATTTGTATCGTGATCCCTCAACGCCTCATTCCTCCTAACGTCGATGCCCCGCGCCCCCAAAGAATGCCCACTACGGATAGAAACGACGCAACGGATAAAAAAAAACGGAGTCATTCGTCGGGCCGTTTCTATTCGCTGAAAAAACTCTTGTCTTGTAAAGTATTCGGGCTTTCATCGACGCTGCTTTTTAATTCGCTGCTTTACGCACAAGACGAAGCGAACCCAACCTCTTCTCCCACCGATTCCACTGCTCTCGTCCGCGTCGATACGTTCGCAACGGGCAATGCCGCGCCGGCGCTGCACAATCGCACGACCTTCGGGCATGATATTGAAATTTACAATTGGCGTACAGATATAGGGTATCAGAACGAGCTTGCACACGGGTGGCAACTTGTGCTTTATGAGAACTTCAGCTCCGTGCTGCAACAACAAGCGCGCGGCGAGGCTTGGAAAGATGACCACAACGGCGGCATTCGCCTCACGCGCCAACTGCGCAAGCGCTGGCGCCTCGAAGCCGAGGCAAACTCCAACGTCTTTTTTGATGAATTCACCGGCAGTGCACGCAACACCGCCAGCGAATTCAGCAACAATGATTTCAGCTTGCATCGTTTTGATTTGCGCAGCACGCTTGACCTCGCCCGCGGGTTGCGGCTGACGCCGGGCCTCGGCTATCGTTGGGAGGACATTCTCAATCGCAAGGATTACGGGCCGCATGCAGAAATCCGACTGGCACTCGCGCCGACGCTTTGGTCCGATTACGAGCACCAATTCGATCTCAGCGCGCGGATTGACGATCTGCCCGTGCGCCGCAATGATGATTTGACGTTTGTCTACGGCGTCTCGCGACAATTCGAGCGCAATGCCAGCGACTCGCTCTTTGTGCGTTTTAGTCATGCACGAAGGGAAAATTATTTCACCGCCTCTTTTATCGATCAACTCAATCGTAATGACCGCGGCCTCGAAAATCGTCTGCAATACCGCGTCGGTTCAAGCTGGATTTTCCAACTCAATTCCGAATTGAGCGAAGCGGAAGTTGAAGTCGGGCGGCGTCTCTATGCCGAGCGGAATGCGGAGGCCGGTCCCCTCAGTCGTTTTCAGCACAAGGATTTGGTGACGCACCATCGCGCGCAACTGTTGTGGCAAACTGAAAATCTGAGCAACGATTTCTCGCTCTTGTATCGTTCACGCCGGCGCAATTATGAAATCCCGGACTCGTTGCGGGTCT
>JABWAN010000833.1 GCA_013361015.1 Candidatus Zhuqueibacterota bacterium
AAGCAACTGCCGCATCTGCAAGTGTTCGATCGCATGGCCGAGGTGCGCACTCAACGCCAAAAACAACTCGGCATCGATCTGCGCATGCCTTTGCGCATTCCGGCCATTGGAGACACAAACATAGCCGATGATTTGGCGATTGACGTGCAGCGGTGCGGAAAGCTGGCTGGAGACGGCCGTGCCATTACTCGCCAAAGCTTGAGGGTTAAATAAGGCCTCGCGAATGACATGCGTCGCGCTCTCCGTGGAGACGCGAGACTGGCCATTAGCGTTCGCACCCAACGCCGAAACACTGGCGCGGCTATGCTTTGCGCGCACCCACAATGTGACATGGTCATCTCCCAGCCAAGTAACCACACATCGCTGCACTGCCAGGCTTTCCACTATCACACGTGCGGCAACGTGCAGCAGATCATCCAAATGCTCGTACGGCTCGAAGAGCGCATTCAAACCGGCAATGGCTTCAGAAGATCGAGAAGTAGTGCGTACGGCTTTATTCCCAAGGGGCAAAATCATGTCATGCTCTCGGCTTGCAAACTTAATGGCACTGCGGTTTTCATGACTCACTAGCCGGCGCGCGATCCGTGGCGTGCCATGCTGAACGCAAGTTTGTGATCCAGTCGCCCCTGGCTCAAAAGTGTCAGCCGCAGCAAACAAGCGTGCCGCGGTGCTGCGCTGAGGCAATGACCCAAACATTCATAAACATACGCTCCAATTCTGCCGTCTTCGTAATAGTGCTCGAAAAAATTCTGCACGAATTCGGGCTTGCTATATTCACAAACCCGGCGCATCTTATTGGGCAAAGGCAATTAGGTTTTCACCCCGCCGTATGGCAACTCACTCGAACTCAATCAGCATGTTCTTGGCTATTTTTCAAAACTGAAAGGGCACAGATCATGAGTGCATTAATCGCGAAGCTGAAAGCACAAATGCGTCGAGAGCATTTTTTTCTGGTGCTATTGTCGCTTGCGGCGGGCAGCGCACTGCTGGCTTTCGGACAAAGCCGCGGGAACAAGCCCGTCAAAATGAAAGTCGAAGCCCAAGGCAGTAACTTTCGCAGGGACGAACCGGTGGAAATTGACGTCATGTGTTTGGATAGCGACAACAACGCCGCGGAAGTCACGCAAGAGTATGTCATCACGCTGCTGGCGCATCTGCCTTCCGGCAAAGTCGACACGGTGAAAGTCACCGTCCCCAAAGGCGAGGCGGCGCAAAAGCTTGACATGAAATTTCAGGAAAGCGGCATTATTCATATGCAAGCTTTGCACGATCGCTTGTTGACCGGCGAAACCTTCATTCGCGTCAAGGCCAGGAGCCGGGAGCAAGACGCGGCACAGCCGCAGCAACAACTGCAAGGCGCCGTGCGCGAGAACGAATCATTTCGCCTCAGTGCACGCGAACAAGCGACGCTGCGTTCCGCGAATCAATATGCACTGACGTTGCGCTACAGCCCGCAACGGACGCTTTTGGCAGATGGCAAAGACCAAGCGACGATTCAAGCTTTCGTGCTCAGCAACGACGATTCAACCGCGGAAGAAATCCGCGTGCGCTTGTTCAATAGCGGCGGAAATTTGACGCCGCAGCCGCTCGTCATACCCGCGGGCCAGGATGCCGGCAGCGCAGTTTTGACTTCGCAAGCGGCGCAAAACATCACCGTGGAATATGTCAGTGCTTCTCCGGCCGCGGTGTTGCAGGGCGATGCGAAAATGCAAATCGTTTTCGGCCCGCCGATCACGCAGCTTGGAGTGGATGCCAGTCCGCCCGCGATTACACTCGTGGACAAATCCGATCTTATTGTGCGGCTGCTCGACAGCGAAGGCAAGCCGGTCGCCACGGACGTGCCGCGCAAAGTTTCTTTTACCATCGAGTCCGGCCGCGGCGACATTGAGACCAAAGAGCTGACGATTGCCGCGGGGGGTTTTGAAGCGCGCACGAGTTTTCGTCCGACCTGGCGCGGCAAAGTGACCATCTCCGCGGCGACTCCGAACTTGCAGACGGCCTCGGTGCTCGTCACGGTTTCCCTGCCGGTTGTGGTCCTGACGCTCTCCGTCATTGGCGCGGCCATCGGCGGCGTGATTGCATACTGGCGCGAACAACAGCCGAAGTGGTGGCGCATCGTTTTAGGCTTGGTAACGGGCTTTGTGTTCTATTGGGCCTTCGTCTTCGGCGTGCTGCCGCTCATCTCGCGCGAGATCGTGTTGAATCCCCTCAGCGCACTCGCGTTGTCAGTCATCGGCGGTTGGCTCGGCACCGAAGTGTTCAGCATGGTTTTGAAACGTTTGGGACTGACCAGTTGATTTCCAGCGAGTGCCGGCAGGGTTTGCGGCGCAAACGCAACGCAGTAAACTGTACAGAACGAACTTGGGCAAAATGATGAAGCGCGGGCCTCGCTTCATCATTTTGCCCTTTTTGTTTTTAGAGAAGGGCAAAGCCTCATGTATCTCCTCCCGCGTTGTTCGAAAAAAAAGTTAAAATATTTGTGAGTTTTTGCGCCGGCGTTGTGTCCTTATAAGCGAATGGGAAAACAGATATGCGACTGTGTCTGTCTACTTGGGGTTGCAGGGGAGAATGAAAAAAGGGGAATAGTTCCACGGGATGCGGGACGGGTTTAGCAATGACCCGCCCCGCATTTTTCAATTGTCCACATTTCCTATCCTGTGGGTTGGGTAAGCATCAGGAAGGTGCTTTGCCGTGAGCGAGAAGCCACACTGTCAATGAGAATTGGCAGAGTGGCTTTCTCGTTTTAAGACCTGCAGGTCTCATCTTGCCTTATTGGGTCGCGTTATTTATCTTGCCGGTGCAGAAACCAACCTCTTCCATCCAAAGGCTTTCATGAAAAATGCGCACGAAGTTGTGATCATCGGCGGCGGCGCTATCGGCCTCTGCACGGCATATTTCCTTTCGAAGAGCGGCCTTAAAGTTACGCTCATCGAAAAGAATGAAATCGGTTCCGGCTGCTCGTATGGCAATGCCGGCCTCGTCGTTCCCAGCCACATCATTCCTCTTGCTGCTCCCGGCGTCATCGTCAAGGGCTTGAAATGGATGTTCAACCCTTCCAGCCCATTTTATATGAAGCCTCAATTCGATCTCGAATTTATTTCCTGGTTATGGAAATTCAGCCGCTCGTGCAACGCCGCGCAAGTGCACAAAGCCGCGCCCATTCTGTATGAGCTTTGCCAAAGGAGCGCAAAGCTTTTGGAGGAGCTGCATCAAAGGGCCGGCTTCACCTTCACCCTGGAAAAGCGCGGATTGTTGAATCTCTTTCAAACCGAAAAAGGATTGGAGGCGGAGCAACATGCGGTCGAGCTGGCGCGTGAAATGGGAAT
>JABWAN010000834.1 GCA_013361015.1 Candidatus Zhuqueibacterota bacterium
AGAAAGGCCTCTTCGAAACCGCGCATGGCGGCACTTTTTTTTTGGATGAAATCGGCGATCTTTCCACAAATTTGCAAACGCAGCTTTTGCGCGTGTTGCAAGAAGGCGAAATCAAACGCGTGGGTGAAAACTACGTCCGCAAAGTGGACGTGCGCATGATCGCTGCGACACACCGCAACTTGCGCGACCTCATCGCGCAAGGCAAGTTTCGTGAAGATTTGTATTATCGCTTGAACGTCATCAACCTGCACATGCCGCCGCTGCGGGAGCGCGCCAGAGACATTCCGTTGCTCGCGCACCACTTTCTTCAAAAATATACGAACAAAACGCAGAAAGAAATCCTCGGCTTCACCAGCGAAGCATTGGATGAGATCGCGGGATATTCCTGGCCTGGCAACGTACGCGAACTGGAAAACACAATCGAACGCGCCGTGGTACTTGCGAAGGAACGTTATCTGGCTCCGGCGGATTTGCGACTGAAAGAATCTTCCAGCGAAATGTCTCTGCCTTCTGGCCTTACGCTGATGCAGATGGAACGCCGTCTTGTCGAAAAAACGCTGGACGAGGTGGATAACAACATCACGCATGCCGCCGAGCGCTTGGGGGTTTCGCGGCGTTGGATCCATTACAAGTTGAAACAGTGGGAAAATGGTCAAAATTGAAGGCTATGAAATCTTTGCCGAACTGCAGCGCGGCCCCTGGGTAACTCTGTTCAAAGCCTTCGAGGTGCAACGCCAGCGCACGGTGCTCATAAAGCTTTTGAACGATCAACAAGCGCCGCGTGTGGTGCAGGAACAATTGCTCGTCGAAAGCGAGCTGAGTTCTCGTTTGGTGCATGCCAATCTGCGCCGCGTGTATGCCTCGGGAAAATTTTCCGGTCGCGGCTATTTGATTCTCGAATATGTGGAGGGGCCGACACTCGCCGAGTTGATTCCCCGCCGTTTGCCCATCGAATTTTGTGCGTGGATCGCCAAGGAAGTTGCACAGGCATTGATGGCTGTGCATCGCGAAGGGATTTTGCACCGCGACGTGAAGCCGCGCAACATTTTTGTTTCTTGGGAGGGAGAAGTAAAGCTTGGGGACTTGGGCTTGGCCGTCGACGTGGATGAAGTCAGCATCTCGCTCGCCGGCACTCCCGCTTATCTCTCGCCGGAAATCGTGCTCGGTCAAAAAATTTCCCAGAGCAGCGACCTGTTCGCACTTGGAGCAGTGTTGTACGAAATGTTGACCACCGCGCCGCCCTTTGCCGATCACACCACTTCGGCAACATTACATCGCATCGCGAATTTGGAACCCACGCCGGTTGCCAAGCTGCGCCCCGAAGTTCCAACAGAGTTGGCAGGGCTGTGCCGCATGCTTTTATCAAAAACGCCCGAAGCGCGCTGCCGCAACGCGGAAGCAGTGGTGGATATTCTCGCGCAATTCGAGCACACGCAGCAATTCAAAATTTCCGCGGAGTGTTTGGCGAAGTATCTACAAGCGCCGGAAAGCTATCAACCCATTTCCTTCATTAAATCTTCTTCGGTGCTTCCCCAAGAAACGGCGCCGGCTCTGGCGCAGCTCAATCCGCCGCCCAAGCGAAACATGCGGCGCGCACTCGCGTTTTTGGCGCCGGCAATTTTTATGGTTGGTTTGGTGTTGGCCAATTTGCGCAATGAAAAACTTCAGAACACAGCCCCGCCTAAAGCCGAGAACGAATCCGTTGTGGCGCCCCTCGAACAGAAAAAAAATACCAGCGCTGCTCCGCTGGCCTCCAAAACAACAACCTCATCTTCCGCGCAGAATGCAGTTTCAATACCTGGCGCTAAAAGCGAGCCGATGCTGCACTCGAAAGCGCGGAACGACGCGGAGCTGCTGAAAACTCCGAGCGAAGAGCCAGAGCCGAGCGAACCAGCAATCGTACCCGGTCCAACCGTGTGGTTGCATAGCGAGCCGCGCGCCAAAGTTTTTGTCGAGAATCGGCTTCTCGGCGTCACGCCGTTGCGTTGGACTTTGCCGCAACGCGAGCAAGTTTACGAGTTGCGTTTTGTCTCGCCGGTTTTGCCGGAAATCCGCACGCTCGTAACTTCGGCGATCATCGAATCCGATACGCTGCGGCTAAACTTGTGGAAGGAAGCTGCTTACTTGGAAGTCACGGTGAATCCTTGGGGAGAGATTTGGCTGGATGGGAAGCCCATCGATACCACGCCACTTTCCGCGCCGTTGGCGCTCACGCCCGGCATGCACGAACTTGCGGTGCGGCATCCACAATTGGGCACGCGCAGCCTGCGCATCGTTTTGTCGAGGGGAGATACGTTGCGCAAGGCGTTTGATTTGTTCACGCCATAACCCGGCCGAGCCGGAACCAATAAGACAAAACGATTACTGGCTAAACTATTCTTTGAATCGTTTTGCCAGTAATCGTTTTGGTTTTTGTTTTTTGCTTTAAAAGCAAAGAGGTCACTTTTAATGGACATAAAGAGTCAGTTCGGTGCAAAAAAAGCAAAGATTTTTACGCAAAGACGCCGCCGCAAAGAAAAGTTTTGCGGGTTCTTTGCGTGCGCTTTTGACTTTCTTTTTTGGTTACGGCTCGTCCTTAGGGGATTGCCGGAGAGCCGCTGCAGCAGACCGCATTCAGAATTTGCAGCAGAAAATAATTCATTCATACACTTGCCATCGCTGGCTGCTCCGCCGCCACCCGCTTCACCACCACGAGCGTCGCATCGTCCTCCCAACTTGCGCCTTCGCCATATTCATAAACCGCACTGAAAATCGTATCCAAAATTTCCTGCGCAGATTTGGCTTGATGCTGAATGGCCAGCTCTTTCAAGCGTGCAATGCTAAACTGCTGGCCGTCGCGGCCCTGGCGCTCGAAGATGCCATCGCTGTACATCAACAACACCCCGCCCGGTTCGAAAAAGGCATAGCCGCGATGCAGCGAGATTTCGGGCAGTGCGCCGATAATGATGCCATTCGCTTTTAACTCCACCACGCGCTCGCCGTGCACCAGCAGCGGCGCGGGATGGCCGGCGTTCGCATAAATCACGTTGCCGTTGCTCTCGATCCACCAGGACTTCGTCTCGCCGGCGCGCGACGAGCGCCGGCGCCACATCCGCCACACCATCAACTGCCTCGAACTCGCCGCCCGCCTTGGCATCCCCGCCATCCGCCTCAACTCGGGCCGCTGGAAAACCATCCCCAGCTTCGACGAGTTGATGAAGGTCAAGGGCAATGAGCCGCCGCTGCCCGGCTACACCGACGCCGACGCCCTGCGATGGTGCACCGAGAGCATCCAGGAGTGCCTGCCCGCCGCCGAGCGCCTCGGCGTGATGATGGCG
>JABWAN010000835.1 GCA_013361015.1 Candidatus Zhuqueibacterota bacterium
CGTGCTGTCTTTCATGGCATTGTGGCCGACGACGATGATCGTATCGCCAATGCCAACGCCGGAAACTGCCTCCACCCGGTCGCGGTCGGAATAGCCAGGCTTGAGCGGCACTTTGAGCGCTAGCGTGTCTTGCCGCACCACGAATACAAATTGCTGGTTGTCATCATAAACCACGGCTTTCTTCGGAATGAGCACGGCGTTCTTCTTCGTGTCCGTAATCAAATGCACGTTCACAAACATGCCGGGCTTGAGCATGCTCTGGCGATCGTGAATCCGAAGCGTCACTTTCACCATGCCGCTTTGCGGATCGACCACCGGGCTGATGCGATCGACGCTGCCGATGAATTCGTGTTCCGGCAATGCGTCGGACATGATTTTCGCATTTTGGCCGACCTTCGTGCGCAGCGCATCCTTTTCAGTGAGATGAATTTTGGCGAGCAGCAATTCGGGATTGACGATGGAATACACTTTCGTGGAAGTCAGCAAACGGTCGCCGATCTTAACCGTGCGTTCGGAAACGATGCCGGAAATCGGCGCTTTGACGTTACAGTAATCAAGCGTGAGTTTGGCCTGTTCCCATTCGATGCGCGCCTGCTCCAAATTCAAATTGGCGACTTCGAATTCTTCCTTGCTCATGAGGTTTTTGTCGAACATGCTTCGGGCGCGCTCATGACTGTTCTTCTGGCGCTCATAATTGACGCGCGCGGCATCTTCCCGTAGCTTATACTCGCGGGCATCGATCTCGAGCAGCGCGTCGCCGCGGCGCACGCGCTTGCCCTCTTCCGTGAGCAGCTTGACGACGATACCGGTGACTTGCGGAAATACGTCGACGGCCTCTTCCGTTTCCAGCGAAGCGTTCGACAATACATATGCCGAAATCTCGCCGGAGGCGATCGTCGCTACTTCGACAGGAACGGCTTTCAAATCCGCTTCTTTGCTTTTGTCTTTATCTTTCGCAACGCCGTTGGTTGCGGTCGCTTTTTCGTCCGTCTTATTTTTGGCATCTTCCGCCTCCGATTTGGAGCACGCGGTAAACGCCAGCAGCGACGCCAAACTCAAAAGCAGCAGTCCGATTCGTAAAGCTTTCATAATGTTTTGACCTCCTCGATACGCAAATTGGAAAATGGCCGAATGGGGGGGAATGAGACAGCCTATCATACAGAAATTCACCGAAAAAGTTTCAGAGAGAATGTGCAGAGATTTGCCCCGCAACCTGTGCGGGCGCGACTACTTGGCGAGCAACATTTTGCGGGTTTGCACGACGCCCCCGGCGCTGAGTTTGTAGAAATATATGCCGCTCGCAAGATGGCGCACATCGAACCGCAGGCTATGTTCCCCCGCAGTTTGGAATTGTTTGAGCAACTCCGCCACGAGTCGCCCCTGCACGTCATACACCGTCAAATTTACCTGGCTGCTCTTCGGCAACGTGTATTTGATCGCCGTCACAGGATTGAACGGGTTGGGATAGTTCTGTTGCAGAAGGAATTCGCGCGGCAAGGTTTCATGCTCGGCGACGGAACTGACTTCGCCGGTGTAGTAAATATAGAACAGAAACTGCATCTCGTCGGAGCTGAGCGGGCCGTAGCGGATGGTTTGATTCGTGGCGTTGTTATAAGTCGTCGTCAGTTTCAGTTTCTCTCCGGCTTGAATCGTGAGCGGCGGATCAAGCTCAAGCGTCGGCGGATGCGCCCAATCATTGGTCCAATAGAGAAGTTCGCCGTCGTGCCTTCCGCCTACGCCGGTGACGCTGAATTCCACCATGTGCTCGTGCGCGTGCGTGAACATTTGAATAATGTGGCGTGTCTCGCTGAAGGTGAAAGTTTTGCTGAGCGTCGTGACGCGATTGGGCGGCAGCGTAATGTCGGTATTCCCGAGGTTGTCATAATCCGCGATGTGCTTCACCTGGCTGCGATCGACCGTGTGAAAGTTGACGTACACTTCACCTGGCTGCGTCTGGCCGGAACGATTCACTGAGTGTGAATTGAGATCAAAGCCGGAACCCGCGGGCAAACGCAGGGCAACGTCTTTCGGAAAATGGTAATTCACATACGGCACTTGCGTACCCACGAAGAATTGAAACGGAAAGAGATTATTCAACTCGAAGGCTGTGCTGAAATTGATGTTGCCGTTGGCGTCTCTCAAATCGCGAAACACGCGCGCTGCGGGCTGCGGTTTACCCGCCGGGTAATTGAAGACGATAAAATGATGGCTGCCCGGCCGCATGGAAATTTCATAGCGCGAGATGAACTGATCTGCACTCGTTTGATGCGGCTCGAAATATAAGAACTCGCGGTCGTGCACTTGCGCGGGCCACACCTCAAAAGGACCGAGATGGAACTGCACGCCGTTCGCCGGCGGTGCGAGTTCTTTGAATTCCGGCGGCGTATAACGGCTTTGATCATTGAGCAAGTCCGTGGTCGCCACCACTCCGCTCGCAGGCGCACCCGCCTCGATCCACGCTTTGATGAAAGCCAGCTCGCCGTTGGTGAGATACGGCATGCCGAGCGGCATGATCTGGCCATAGCCGGGGTGATCGTTATAAAAATGGTTTTGCTCCACGGCGTTGATCTTCTCCCAAACAAAGCTCTGCTGCAAGCCCGCAAATCCGCCCGCGGTGCTCACCCGGAACAAACCATCGGCGAACGCTGCACTGTTTTGTGGCCGCGCGCTCACGAGATTGTCATAGGCAACCTCTGCAGTGAGCACCAATCCCGATTGCCGTGCGAACGAAGAACCCTCGACGTGGCATGAAATGCAATTGCGATTGAGAATGTTTTCTTGAATGGTGGCCCAAGTGGAAGCTTGTTGGGCAGTGGCGACCGCGGTGAGATTAGAAAAAAAGAACACGGCAGACACGAAACTCCGTTTCATCATAAAGCTCCTTAATTGTGAAAATGAAAGGTTGAAATCATTGTTCAGAGGATAAAACGGAGCGGCACTTCAATAAGACGGGGCGCAACGTCTGTGCGTTGCAGAAAACCTGGCAAGCCCCACACTGAAAATGTTTACACTTTCCAAAGCCATTCGTTTCGAAGAGCTAGCAACATGGCAATGCGCACACCGCTTTCTTCGGACGGCTCTTTTGCGAACAGCCTGATTGTGTGCGACCAAACACTGGAGACGAGCGCCGAACCGAGGATCTTCACATTGTTAAGCGGAAGCGACTGAGTGCTAATGTCGTTGATCACGCCTCAATTTCCAAAGTAAACTCTCCACTCGGCAAGACCTCCCCAATCTGTCGCGCGTACTCGGCTTCGTCGCCGAGACGGTCGAAAAATTCTTGCACACGTTCGTGTGGCATGCTGATCAACAAAC
>JABWAN010000836.1 GCA_013361015.1 Candidatus Zhuqueibacterota bacterium
TCCTCGTCTTTGACGGCGCTACGGGCACCACTTTCCAATACATGAATCTCACTGCGGAGGACTTCGGCGGCGAGGCGCTCAACGGTTGCAACGAGCATCTCGTGATCACGAAGCCCGAGGCAGTGGAAAAGCTGCACGAGAGCTTTTTGGAAATCGGTTGCGACGTGATTGAAACGAACACGTTCGGCGGCACGCCCATCGTGCTCGGCGAATATGATCTCGGCGAGCAAGCATATGAACACAATCGCCGCGCCGCTGAAATTGCAAAGAAGATGGCGCGCGAATTTTCTACGCCCTCATATCCGCGCTTTGTGGCCGGCTCAATGGGGCCGACGACAAAGCTGCCGAGCCTCGGCAACATTTCATATCACGACATGAAAGCCGCGTTTTACGTGCAAGTGGCTGGACTCGTCGAGGGCGGCGTCGATCTTCTGTGCGTCGAGACCTCGCAAGATTTGCTGCAAGTCAAAGCCGCGCTCGGCGCGATCTTCGAATACTTTGCGGACAAGCGCGTGCGTGTGCCCGTTATCGCGAGCGTGACCGTCGAGACGATGGGCACGATGCTTTTGGGCAGCGATATTTCCGCGGCGCTCACCGCGCTCGAACCGTTCGAGCTTGCTGCCATCGGCATGAATTGCGCGACCGGCCCGAAAGAAATGTCGGAGAACATTCGCTACCTCGCGAGCAACAGTCCCTATCCCGTGTTCTGCATGCCCAATGCCGGCTTGCCGGAAAACGTTGGTGGCCGCGCGCATTACAAACTCTCGCCCGAAGAGTTGACGCAGTATCTTTCACACTTTGTGAAAGACCTCGGCGTGCAAATCGTCGGCGGCTGTTGCGGCACCACGCCCAAACATATCGCGGCGTTGGTGCAATCCGTCGGCGGCCTCGCACCGAAAGCACGGGACGTTGATTTCATCCCCTCCGCCGCGAGTTTGTACAACAGCGTGCCGTTGCATCTCGACCCGCCGCCGATTCTCATCGGCGAGCGTTTGAACGCGAACGGCTCGAAGCAATTTCGCGAATTGCTCGCGCAACAAGATTGGGAAGCGATGGTGGCGATGGGCAAAGAGCAAGCGCGCGAAAGCTCGCACATGCTCGATGTGTGCGTGGCGTATGTCGGTCGCGATGAAGTGGCGGACATGATTCCGCTCATTGAAAAGTTGAACACGCAAGTTTCCGTGCCGCTGGTGATCGACTCCACCGAATGGCAGGTGATCGACGTGGCGCTACAACGCATAGCGGGCCGAGCAATTGTGAACTCCATCAATCTCGAAGACGGCGAAGAGCGCATGCAGCACGTGCTGCCGCTGTGCAAGAAGTACGGCGCGGCCACGATTGCGCTCACGATTGACGAGAAAGGCATGGCAAAGAGTGCCGCTGAGAAAGTCGCGATTGCGAAGCGCATTCACGATCTCGCCGTGCACAAGTACGGCATGCGTGCACAGGATTTGATTTTTGATTGCCTCACGTTCACGCTCGGCAGCGGCGACGAAGAGTTTCGCAAGAGCGGCATCGAAACCATCGAGGCCATTCGCCGCATCAAAGCGGAGTTGCCCGGCGTGCGCACCATTCTCGGCGTGAGCAATGTCTCGTTCGGGCTTTCACCGCACGCGCGCCATGTGCTCAATTCCGTATTCTTGTATTATGCCGTGCAAGCCGGGCTTGACATGGCCATCGTGCATTCTTCGAAAATTTTTCCATTGCACAAAATCGGCGAAGAAGAGCGCGAGTTGCACCGCCGTTTGATTTTTGATGAGCGCAAGTTCGACGACAGGGGCAAATGCGTTTCCGATCCCGTGCAAGAGATCATCGCCTATTATGCCGACAAAGGCGCGCAGCAAAAAGTCGCAGTCGAGCGCCCCAAGGAAGTGGAAGAACGTTTGAAGCGCCGCATCATTGACGGCGACAAACAAGGCCTCGATGCCGATCTCAGCGAAGCGATGCAAAAGTATGCGCCGCTCGACATCATCAATAACATTCTGCTCGACGGCATGAAAGTCGTCGGCGAATTATTCGGCTCCGGCCAAATGCAATTGCCCTTCGTGCTGCAATCCGCGGAGACGATGAAGGCCGCGGTGAAGCATCTTGAGCCTTATATGGAAAAAACCGAAGGCTCGACCAAAGGCACAATGGTGCTCGCCACGGTGAAAGGCGACGTGCATGACATCGGAAAGAATTTGGTCGACATCATTCTCACCAACAACGGCTACAAAGTCGTCAATCTCGGCATCAAAGTGCCGATCGAGCAAATGCTGCACGCGGTTGATGAGCACAAAGCCGAGGTGATCGGCATGAGCGGTTTGCTCGTGAAGTCCACGCTCATCATGAAAGAGAATCTTGAAGTGCTCAACGAGCGCGGCATTCAGTTGCCCATCATTCTCGGCGGCGCGGCGCTCACGCGCAAGTATGTTGAAGAAGATTTGCGCGCGATTTATCACGGCCCGCTGGCGTATGGCAAAGATGCGTTCGCAGGCTTGCATTTCATGGAGGAGATTTGCAGCGGGAGTGCTGCGCGGAAGATTGAGGAGCGAGGATTGAGGATTGAGGATCGTAAGCAGAGAGTTGTGCGGACAGCCGAGAAGACCATCGCGGCGAGCAAACCGGAGTGGCAGCCGGTTGCGATTCCGACTGCGCCGTTCTTCGGCTCGCGCGTGATGCGTGAGATTGATTTGAAAACCGTGTTTGAATACATCAATTCCATTGCGTTGTTGCGCGGGCAATGGCAAGTGCGTCGCGGCAAACTCTCCGCGCAGGAATACGATGCGCTCATCAAAGACAAGTTCGAGCCGATTCTTGCCGAGTTGCAGCAGCGTTGCATCACCGAAAAGTTATTGCAGCCGGAAGTGATCTACGGCTACTTCCCTTGCAACAGCGAGAACGATGATGTGATCATTCTTGATGAGAAGGGCGAACGCGAGCTCGAGCGCATTACGTTCCCGCGCCAGAAGGACGGCAACTTGCGCTGCATTGCGGATTTCTTTGCGCCGCTCGCTTCGGGCAAACGCGATGTGATCGGCATGAGCCTCGTCACGATGGGCCCGCGCGCCACGGAAATTTCTAAACATTTGTTCGAGAGCGACAAGTACACCGACTATCTCTATTTCCACGGCTTGAGTGTTGAAACGGCCGAAGCGCTCGCCGAGTATTGGCACAAAGTGATGCGCGCAGAGTTGGGCCTTGCCGCGGATGATGCGAAAGATGTCTCCGCGCTGTTCCGCCAAGAATATCGCGGCTCGCGTTATTCGTTCGGCTATCCCGCGTGCCCGAATCTCGAAGATCAAACCAAACTCTTCCGCCTGCTCGATCCT